>CAYVAP010000422.1:0-4872 GCA_964449365.1 uncultured Bacteroidia bacterium | reverse complement strand
CGATCCGACGGTTGGCGGCGCGGAAGGCCTCGACTACCTTCAGACGCTTCAGGTCGTCATTCTTACGCTGCTGCGACGTTTCGGTAGCCGCTTTCTGACGCAGCTCGTAAGAGAGCTCGTCAAGTTGTAGGCCGCCCAGTAGGGCTTCGAGGGCTTCTGCGCCCATCTTGGCCACAAACTTTTCCGGATCTTCATGCGGCAGCCTCTGATTTTCTATGGGCCGCGTCTCCAGTATCTTGAGGTATTCCTCTTCGGTGAGAAAATCCATGTACTGGAGACCTTCCTTTTCCATTACACCCGGCTTCACTACCACGTAGCGCTCATAGTAGATGATCTGGTCTAGCTTCTTGGACGTGAGCCCCAAGAGGTAACCGATCTTGCTGGGGAGGGTACGAAAGTACCAGATGTGCGCCACAGGAACCACCAATTGAATGTGGCCCATGCGCTCCCGGCGTACTTTCTTTTCCGTGACCTCGACCCCACAGCGGTCACAAATAATCCCTTTGTAACGAATGCGCTTGTACTTGCCGCAGTGGCATTCCTAGTCTTTAACCGGACCATAGATCCGCTCGCAGAATAGGCAATCCTTCTCGGGCTTGTAGGTCCGGTAGTTGATCGTTTCAGGTTTTAACACCTCTCCGTGCGAACGATTGAGGATCGCCTCGGGTGAGGCCAGGCTCACCGTGATGCGTTGAAAGTCGCTGGAGATCTTGGTGTTCTTAACGATGGGCATGCTTTACCTCCGATTTTATAGTCCTTACGTAAGGGAACTTGGCAGGCGGAATAGGGTATTCGTGATTCGCAATGCAGAAGGGTGAGCCATTACGAATTTCCAATTTCCAATTCCGAGTTATAGAAAACTGCACCCTCCCCCCTTCGATTGGAGGGCGCAGCGAAACGCGTTTGTGGATTACTCCAACGTTACTTCCAGAGCCAGGCCGCGCAACTCGTGAATCAACACGTTGAACGACTCGGGCACCCCTGGATTGGGTAGCACATCGCCTTTGACGATGGCTTCGTAAACCTTGGCTCGACCGACCACGTCGTCAGACTTGACCGTCAGCATCTCACGCAGGATGTGGGCGGCTCCGAAGGCCTCTAAAGCCCATACCTCCATCTCACCAAAACGCTGTCCCCCAAACTGGGCTTTCCCTCCCAGAGGCTGCTGCGTAATCAACGAGTAAGGTCCGATCGAGCGCGCGTGCATCTTGTCGTCGACCAAGTGGATCAGCTTGAGCATGTAGATCACACCTACGGTGGTGCTTTCTTCGAAAGGCTCACCGGTCTGCCCGTTGACCAGATTGACGACCCCGTACTCGGGCAGTTCGGCTTTCTTCATCCATTCGTTCACCTCCTCGATGCTGGCTCCGTCAAAGATGGGCGTTGCGAACTTCAAGCCCAGCTTCCTACCCGCCCAGCCAAGGATGGTTTCGAAAACCTGTCCCAGGTTCATCCGAGAGGGTACCCCTAATGGGTTCAAGACGATGTCGACTGGGGTACCGTCGGGCAAGAAGGGCATGTCTTCGATCGGTACGATGCGCGAGACTACCCCTTTGTTGCCATGGCGGCCGGCCATCTTGTCGCCTACGCGCAGCTTGCGCTTTTTGGCTACGAAGACTTTAGCCAGCTTCAGGATGCCGGAGGGTAGTTCATCACCGACCCGCACCTGAAACTCTTCACGACGGAATTTCCCTTCGATCAGGTCGATCTTCCGCTTGTAGTTGCGGAAAAGTAGACCGATATGCTCGTTCAACTCTTCGTCTTCCGTCCAGCCACTAGGAATCAGGTCAATGAAATTGAGCGATTGAACGGTTTTTTCAGTAAACTTCTTGCCGGCCGGGATGACCTCTTCGTTGAATTTGTTCTTGACGCCCTTGGACTTCTGATCACCGAGCAAAGCCAGCAGCTTAGACACCATGGTGTCGTTGAGCTCTTTGAGATCCTGCTGGTAAGTTTCCTCTA
The DNA here is from genome assembly GCA_964449365.1 of uncultured Bacteroidia bacterium. Lineage (GTDB taxonomy): Bacteria > Bacteroidota > Bacteroidia > J057 > J057 > CAYVAP01. The sequence goes on along the minus strand of CAYVAP010000422.1, from coordinate 2,910 downwards.
GGCTAGCCAGGATCTTTTTATCGCGAGCCTTGGCTTTCCCTTCCTTCTTTTCTTTGGAGAAAAGCATCTTGTCGATGACCACTCCAGCAATGGAGGGCGGTACCCGTAGCGAGGCATCCTTTACATCACCAGCTTTGTCCCCAAAGATGGCGCGCAGCAGCTTTTCTTCTGGCGTGGGGTCCGATTCGCCCTTGGGCGTGATCTTGCCGATCAGGATATCGCCAGGGTTTACTTCGGCTCCGACGCGAATCAACCCGTTGTCGTCGAGATGCTTGATGGCGTCTTCGCTCACATTGGGAATTTCTCGGGTCAGCTCCTCTTCTCCGCGCTTGGTATCGCGCACCTGCATCTCAAACTCCTCGATGTGAACCGAGGTGTAGACGTCATCGGCTACTACTCGCTCAGATACCACGATGGCATCTTCAAAATTGTAGCCCTGCCAGGGCATGAAGGCTACCACGAGATTTTTCCCTAGCGCCAGTTCCCCGTCTTCGGTCGAGTACCCTTCCGCGATGACCGTGGTCTTGTCCACGCGCTGCCCGGCTTGCACCACAGGGCGCAGATTGATGGTGGTATTTTGGTTGGTACGGACGAATTTGGGAACTTCGTAGATGGTGTCGGCAGGTTCGAAGTTGATCAAATGTTCGGTGGGGGTGCGATCATAGCGAATGGTCACCTTGCCGCCTTCTACATAAATCACTTCTCCTTCTCCCTCAGCCATCATCATGGAGCGAGAGTCCACGGCACACTTCTCCTCGATACCAGTACCTACGATGGGTGCTTCAGGCTTGAGCAAGGGCACTGCTTGACGCTGCATGTTCGATCCCATCAGGGCGCGGTTGGCGTCGTCATTTTCGAGGAAGGGAATGAGCGAGGCGGCAACCGAAACGATCTGGTTGGGTGCCACGTCCATGTAAGCTACATCATCGGGCTCCACTACGGGGAAGTCTCCCATTTTGCGGGCTTTGACCCGGTTGTTGACAAAGTTGCCTTGGTCAGTAATGGGTGCGTTGGACTGAGCGATGATGACGTTGTCTTCTTCTTCAGCGCTGAGGTAGAGTGCACTCGGCTCCACGTTTCCCTTTTGTACCTTGCGGTAGGGGGTCTCGATGAAGCCCATCTCATTGATTTTCGCGTAGGTACACAGCGAAGAGATCAAACCAATGTTGGGCCCTTCTGGCGTCTCGATGGGACAGAGGCGACCGTAATGGGTGTAGTGTACATCGCGCACCTCAAAGCCTGCACGCTCACGCGAAAGACCACCAGGCCCGAGGGCAGATACCCGTCGCTTGTGGGTCAATTCGGAGAGCGGGTTGGTCTGATCGAGAAACTGGCTCAACTGGTTGGTGCCAAAGAAAGAGTTGATGACGCTTGTAAGGGTCCGAGCGTTGATCAGATCAGAGGGGGTGAAGACCTCATTGTCGCGAATGTTCATCCGCTCGCGGATGGTGCGCGCCATGCGCGCGAGACCTACGCTGAACTGAGCATAAAGCTGCTCACCGACCGTGCGTACGCGACGGTTGGAGAGGTGGTCGATGTCATCGACGTGGGTCTTGCTATTTTGCAGTTCGACCAGATACTCGACGATCTTGATGATGTCGGCTTTGGTGAGTACCTGCGAATCTTCTTCGAAGGTACCATGCAGCTTCTTGTTTAGGCGATAGCGGCCTACTTCCCCGAGGTCGTAGCGCTTATCGCTGAAAAACAGTTTATCGATTACGCCGCGCGCGGTTTCTTCGTCCGGCGGCTCGGCGTTACGCAGTTGTCGGTAAATCAGATCGACGGCCTCCGACTGAGAGTTGGAGTTGTCTTTCTGAAGGGTATTGTAAATGATCGAGTACTCGGCGGCATTGGCTGAGTCTGAGACGAGAATCATGGAGGTTACGCCTGAGTCCTGCACTTGCTCGACGTCCTCTTTCTCGATGATGTGGTCTCGCTCGAAGAGAACCTCATTTCGGGTGATGGATACCACTTCACCGGTATCTTCGTCTACGAAATCTTCGGTCCAGGTGCGCAAAATTCGGGCTGCGAGTTTGCGGCCTACTGCCTTTTTGAGGTTAGTTTTGCTCACCTTAACTTCTTCGGCCAGGCCAAAGATTTCGAGAATATCCTTATCGGTGCTATACCCGATGGCCCGCAACAAGGTGGTAACCGGAAACTTCTTTTTCCGGTCGATGTAGGCATACATCACATTGTTGACGTCGGTTGAAAACTCGATCCACGATCCTTTGAAAGGAATGATTCGGGCCGAGTAGAGCCGAGTGCCGTTGGCATGGTAAGACTGCCCAAAGAAGACGCCAGGCGAGCGGTGAAGCTGAGATACCACGACTCGTTCAGCACCATTGATGATAAAGGTGCCGTCATAAGTCATGTACGGGATATTTCCCAGGTATACCTCTTGGGTTACTGGTTCAAAATCTTCATTTTCAGGGTCAGTGCAATAAAGGAATAGTTTGGCTTTGAGTGCGACGGAATGCGTCAACCCACGGGCGCGGCACTCCGGAATCGAGTAGCGAGGCGGGTCGATGTAATAGTCGAGAAATTCGAGAACAAAGTTTTCCCGGGCGTCGGAGATGGGAAAGTTCTCTTTGAACACCTTGTACAGCCCTTCCTCCTTCCGTTTGTCTGGAGGGGTATCAACCTGCATAAACTCCACGAAGGAGCGAAGTTGGACCTCTAGAAAATCCGGGTAATCGATCACTTTCTTGATCTTGGAGAAAGAGATGCGCTTGGATTCGGTATTGGCAGCCAATCGTTTATAGTTTTTAGGGTGAGTATGATGAAAAGAACCGGAGCTAAACTTCTCAATGAACGGGGAGAAGGCTCAAAACCCTTAGTAAAAGGTAACGAAAAAACTAGGTTAAATATTTTAAATACCTAACTAGGGCAGTAGCTAAAGGCAAATTATAC
>CAYVAP010000421.1:931-4885 GCA_964449365.1 uncultured Bacteroidia bacterium | reverse complement strand
GGTGACGACCAGCTGAAACGCTTCCTGGCGGATTGAGCAGCAATCAATGGTCGGGGGCCATTTCGCTACCCTTCACCTTCGATTTTTATGGGCAGAGCTTCAGCAGTTGCCGCCTCAGTGCCAATGGGCTATTCACCTTTGGCAGCGGGAATGGCGGCCTCAACCTCGACAATAGTGCTTTGCCCCAAAGTCAATTGCCCCCGTACACCATCGCCTGTTTTTGGGAGCAGTTTACCATCCTTCCTCCCACCAGCACCAACGACTTCGTGCTGATGAAGACTTTTGGCACTGCGCCCCATCGGCAGTGTTGGCTACGCTGGTATTCCTTCGAATGGGGGGCGGCGAGCTTTGCTTATCTGGCGGTCGTACTGGAAGAAGGTAGCGGGCAATTTTACTTGGTCGATCAGTACAGCAGCGCAGCCCTAACCCCCATCACTGCCACGGTGGGTGCCCAGCGCGACGGCAGCTTTGCCGTGATGGAAGGCAGCAGCCTGGGCCTGGCGACTACTGGCTCTGCTCCGCTGGACAATAGCTACTATACCTTCACGCCCTACGAGATCCCCCCCGAAGACCTGCGGCTGCTCAGCCTACCGGGGCTAGCTGATGAGAGCTGTAGCAGTGGCCCCGAGCCTTTGACAGTGCAGCTGACCAACCAAGGACAGCTCAGCTCCAGCAGCTTCACCCTGGGCTACACCCTCGATGGACAAATGCCCGTGCTCGAAACCATCAACCAGACGCTCGCGCCCGGCGACACATTTTCCTACACCTTCAATCAGTGGCCTGACCTCAGCGCCGGGGGCGACTTTGCCCTGCAAGTATGGAGCAGTAGCCCCGCCGATACCAATCGGCTCAACGATACCCTCAGCCGCGACCTTCGTCGCTCGCTGGTGGTCGATCAGTTTCCCTACGTCGAAGACTTCGAGCATGGCCCTGGTGGCTGGCATGCGAGGGGTACCCATAGCTCCTGGGAGTTGGGGACCCCCATCAACAGTGTCATCCAGGGAGCGGCCAGCGGCTCGCAAGCCTGGATCACGGGGCGTAGTGGCTCTCATCAGCCGCTGGAGACGTCTCAGGTGCTGAGCCCCTGCCTGGACATGAGCAACCTAAGCGGAGACATCTGGCTGGGAATGCATGTTTGGTGGGAAAGCGAATCGCCCTGGGACGGGGCGGCCATGCAAGCGAGCCTCGACGGAGGGCAAACCTGGCAGATACTGGGCGGCGTCTCGCCTGATTGGTACCCCAGCAGCAACGTAGCCAGTCAGCCCGGAGGGCAGCCTCTCGGATGGTCTGGTAGCCAAAGTAATGGTGCTGGCGGCTGGCGCGAAGTGCGTACGCTCCTGCCTTCCTACTTGCTGGGAGAACCCTCGGTGCGCCTGCGCGTGGTGTTTGCCTCCAACGCCGCCATACAACTCGATGGGTTTGCCTTCGATCAGGTGGTAATTGGTCCTCCTCCCAGCGTAGAGCTAGGACCCGGTGGCCACTACTGTGCAGGCAGCGGGCATGTACTCGACGCAGGCCCAGGCGCGAGCCACTACCTTTGGTCTACGGGCGATACCACCCAAACCCTGACCCTAGACAATCCCGGCCCGGATGATATCGTGGATAGCTTGGTGATCGTGACCGTGCGCAATGCACTAGGGTTGAGTCGTAGCGATAGTGTCCTCTTCTCCATTGCCGCCCCCATCCACAGCAGCGTTGTGACGCAGGCTGACGCTCGCTGCCACCATAGCCAGGATGGACAAATCGAGGTGGAGATCGCCGGAGGCACCGCGCCTTTCACCATTTTGTGGAATCAGAGCCTGGTGGGCGATAGCCTCGGTGGATTGAGCCCCGGCTGGTATAGCGCCACCGTGAGCGACCAAAATGGGTGCCAGGGCACGGTAGATTCGGTTTACATCGATGCTCCCCCTCCGCTGGAAATGCAGACCACGATCAGTCATTTGCTATGCTATGGCGATAGCAGCGGCGCCATTTCGCTCAGCGCCCAGGGGGGAAATGGCGGGTATGCATGGGCCTGGCCCTCAGGCGACAGCAGCACTCAGCGCAGCGGCTTGCAGGCAGGGAGTTATGCCGTTACGCTGAGCGATCAACAGGGCTGTCAATTGACGCGCAGCTATCAGGTAGAGCAGCCCGACAGCTTGCGCCTAACCCTGCAAGCCCAGGTAGATGCCTCTTGCCCAGCCAATCAAGATGGACGCCTGAGTATCAGCGTCCAAGGCGGCACTACCCCCTATCAGATCGCTTGGGATCATGGCGCTACTACCCTGGTGGCTGACTCTTTGAGGCCGGGCAAGTACGAGGTAACGGTGAACGATGAGCAGGGATGTGCTCTGAGCGGTGGTCCTTGGCGCATTGCCTATCGCGACTCGACCCCCACGGCAGGCTTTGGGTATACGTTGGAAGAAGACATTCTCACCCTCAGCGACAGCAGTGAAGGAGCGAGTAGCTATCTCTGGCAATTTGGCGACGGAGAACAAAGCACTGAGCCCTCGCCTCGATACCAATACGGTGACACCGGAAGCTTTGTCCTCACCATGATGGTGACCAATGCCTGTGGCAGTGATACCGCCTGGACCAGGGTCCACGTCGAGTCGCTCGACACCACCCAGGTCATTCCGCCACCCGAGGATAGCACCAGCCAGGATTCGTCCGTGCAAGACAGCAGCGGTCAGGATCCCACGCCAGTGAGCATTTTTACTGCGACTCAGGCAGAAACCTGGCAGCTTTATCCCAACCCCAGCCGGGGAGAAGTTACAGTGCTGCTGCCAGATCATTGGCCGGGGGCAAAGGTGGCCTTGATCGATGCGGTAGGGCGAGAACGGTGGCAAGCGACCCTCGAGGGGCCGAAGCGGCAGCTTTTACAGCTTCCTCATCATTTAGCGCCGGGACTTTATCAGTTTCGGATAAGAAATTCACAGCAAATATACGCTAAGCCACTTTGGCTTCGTTATTGAAGTGTACTCAAGGGCTAGTCCAGCGGGACTTACAGGGTCCCGTTGGGTTGATTTAGCAGGGGAGGCGCAAGCCTCCCTGTTTTTTTTTACTTGATGCGGGTCTCTTTGACTTCGACCGGGCTCCAGCGGTTGCCCGCACGACGGGTCAGGTACAGGCGGGCTTTGTTTTTGTAGCGCAGCATCTTGCTCGGCCCTACCGTGATGGCGAGCGAACTCTGCTGGGCCAATTGGTACACCCGCAGATCATCAAATTCTGCCTCCGCGTCGCCGGTGCGAAAGCTGATGTAGCGGCCACTGGTCAAGGGGGCCTTGTCGTCGCGCCAGGTAAGCACTGAGGCTCCGTCGATCATCACTTCGATCTGGCCTTGACTTGGATCATATCGCACCTTGAGGTCGTACCAGGTATCTCGCTCGAGCGCCACGGCTTCGCTAGCCCGAAAGCGAGGCAGTTGGTTATTTTCTGAGCGATAAACCTCCACCCGGCCTGGCTGATCTTCGTTGAAGCGCAGCCATACCAAATAAGAATCGCCCCGGTTGGAGGATGCACCGCTAGAGGCAAAAAAGTGCAATCCGAAGCGCTTGTTGTCCCCCTTGCTGAGCATTTTGGCTCGCACATGATAGAGGTAGACTGCATCGTCGCTTTGGGTAAGGGGCAAATAGAGATTGGTGTTGCTAGCGGTAGCATCGCTTTGCAGCAGGGTGCCACTGCGCGATGACCAGCTTTCCTCTCCTTTGCGCCAGGCGGCATCCAACTGGTTGCCAAAAAAGTCTTCGTGCAGGAAGCCTAGCGCGCGATTGGCCGTCCACTGCCCCACGTAGTCTGAGGGGAGATAGTAAGTCTCGCCCTGGCCGCTGCCCAGATTGAGGGTAAAGTCGCTGCGATAGCTGGCCGCTAGGTCGACACCCTTGCTATCGGGCGCAGGGCTGGGCGTTGGGTCTGGCGTCGGATCGGGAGATGGAGCGCCCCCTACGCGAGCGGTGCCACGCCCCACGGGCGACC
>CAYVAP010000421.1:0-921 GCA_964449365.1 uncultured Bacteroidia bacterium | reverse complement strand
AAGCGCCCCGTGCCTGATAGCGGCTCGCGGTTGCTTTCTCCTACCTTGATCTTGACACTGCCCCCACGGCTCTGGTACACCTCGACATTGTCAAGGGTAAGCCGGCAGTTGCCGCTGCGCAGCGAGAGGCCCTGCCCTTGGGTGAGTGGATAGGGATCTACCCAAGAAGCGCCAAACTTGTCATTGATATACACCTCGATGCGCCCCTTTTGGGGATTGTAAATGGTCTTGTAGTCATAGACCGCGTCGCGCTCGAAGGTGATGGCTTTGCGCACTTTGCGGTCAAAGACATCATTGACGGTTTTGTAGATTTCAAGAAAAGCGCCATCATCCTGGTCGCGAATCCAGATAAAGTAAGAGTTGCCACGGTTTTGTTGCGCAGGATCCGAGCAGAAAAAGTGAATGCCGTGGCGACGATTGTCGCTTTGGCCACTCATGCGAGCCTGCCAATGGTAGAGGTAGACGTCATCATCAGTTTGGGTAAGCTCGGTGTAGAGGTTGGTGTTGCCTAGGGTGAGGTTGCCCTGGATGAGCAAACCATTTTCTACTCGCCAGTTGCCCGCCTCGGAGGTCCAAAACGAGCGCAGTCCCTGCGAAAAGTCGTCGATAAAAAAGCCTGCGCCGGGATTGGCTCGCCAACCTGCTGGGGTTTCGGCGATCACTTGATAAAAGCGATTGGCCAGGCCGCGCCCGCTGTTGTCCTCATCCTCAAATTGCAAGGTAAAGTCGCCGTTGTACTGGTCCTTCAACTGGGGGGCCGTCTTTGGGGCGGTACGCGCGTAGTCGAGGTCGGGCTTGAATTCGCCTGCCACCGGAGGCGTTACAGGGCCGGGCTCGGCTTGGCCAGGATCGGGATCAGGCTCGGCGGGGGGCGGCCCACTGCCTCCTACGCTGCGCCAGGTAGCGAGCCAGCCCTCGGCG
>CAYVAP010000420.1:0-4908 GCA_964449365.1 uncultured Bacteroidia bacterium | reverse complement strand
TCCAGGAGTTGCTGGGAGTTACACTGGGTCTCGATGGGGCGTACCGTGCCAAAGCTGATGCCTTTGGCGCTTTTGTAGTCGAAAATGACGCGGGCTACTTCTTCACCGCGGGCAAAGGTGTAATGCGCTGCGTGCGGTTGATGCGTGACCTGCGTGATGGCAATGCTCATGGGTGCCAGTCCCGCTTGCAAGCCATCAAACAACTGCTCCAGTTCCACCGGCACGCCCGAAAAGTCAGGCACCAAGACAGGGGGCTTAGCAGTAGGGGTTGGCGCAGGGGTGTCGAGTTTCATCGGCGGCGTCTGGGTCAGGGCAGCCAAGATTTCCTCAGCCAGAGGCATCGAGGTGGTGCCGCTGGGCTGAATGGTGCCGGGCTTGACTTGCTGCTTACCATTGTAGTGCCAATGAATCCGAGCGGTTTCATTGCCACGCCGAAAGTAGTACATTTCCAAGTAAGGTTGAGGCTGTCGCTGGGTCACCGCTGCTCCACAAGTGTCAGCGGCTGCCCTGAGCCGCAGGGCATGGCCTTGCAAAAAAGCCTCGGCTTGAGCCAACTGGTGTTGGTTGAGCCATTGCGTCAGTTCATCGGTTAATTCCACGGCCTGCGCTTCTGCCTTTGGCGCGAAGGGCAAGGTGGTCTCCATCCAAGTCATGTCGCTGAAAGCGGTAAAGCGCGGGGCTTGATAAAGGTGCAGATGGCCCTTGGCGCGGGTGATGGCCGTGTAGGCCCAACGGAAGTAAGCTTCGTTGGTCTTGCCTTGCCCGGAATCCATCGACACCCAGGCCGCTTGCCATTCGCCCCCTTGCGCTTTGTGGCAGGTGATGGCGTAGCCAAATTTCAAGTGCAGGCTATGGAAGTAGGGGTCGTGGCGCAAGAACGCTTTGAAGGCTGGGGTCTTGCGCTTCAGTCCGGCCTTTTCCGCTCGCATCACCGCATCCACGTACAAAGCGATTTTCTCATCGCGGGAGATGTCACGATCTTGATGCAGCCAGCTTTCTCCTCCAGGCTTGGGGGCAGACTCACTGCTAGTGGGGTTCAACTGGTATAGCTGGTTTTCGAGCATGAGCGCCTCGACCGTTACGACTTCTCCGCCGCGCTCCACCTTCATTTTCACCGGGCAAAAAGACAGGAGCACCGGGACGCGCTCGCCGTCTTTGCGCCGAATGGATACCCTACGCCGCTCTGACTCCCCGACTTCCAATAGTTGCCCAAACTCTCCGTTGGCCAGGGGATCAATGATCGTCGGGTACAGCGTGCTATTTTGATTGACCAGCATCCAATCTCCTTTGGTAGCGCGAGGTTGATCCGGAAAATAATGGCTGCGGATGATGGCATTGCAGGCGGCTGCCTCCCGGTTGGAATAGGTGATGATCGCTGCTCCGGTGATGCCGTGGGCTTTTACGCCCGCCACGTACTGGTCTTTCAACTGAGTGGGCAGGTCGAAGGCATGCACATCTGCATAGTGGTCATGCAGGTCCAGGTGGGTGTAGCTCTGCTGCTGAATGCCTTTGCGCAGCATGGTCGCGTGCGACAGAATGCCACTGCCTTCCTGTTGGCGAATGACCTCGGTCATTTCCACCTCTACCACCCGACCTTCTCCCAGCAGTTGCTCCAATTCCGCGACATCCAACGCTCTGGAAAGACTTTCGGTCACCGGCGGCAACTGCGCCGGATCCCCCACAAATATGATTTTCCGACCGAGGTTGAGCCGGGCGTATTCGAGCAGGTCATTGAGCAAATGCCCACTGCCAAAGCGGAAAAACTCTCCCTCGCTGTAGGCATTGGAGATCATCGACGCCTCATCGACCAGATAGACGGCGTCCTTGGGGGCGAAATTCTGTTTCTCATTGTGAACCGGATCGCCGTTGGCCTTCAGCCCAAAGTAGTACTTGAAGGTCTCATCCTTATGGTCGGTTTCTGGCTCATACTCTTCGAGTTTTTCGTAGTTGTAAATGGCCTTGTGAATGGTCGTGGCACGAAGGCCCGCCTTCTCGGCCAGTACCCGCGCCGCCCGGCCCGTGGGGGCCATGCCACGAACCGAACGCTGCTGGCTGGTCAAATACTGCGCGATGCCCCGCAACAAAAACGTCTTTCCGGTACCGGCGTAGCCCTTCAGCAACAAAACGGAGCGCTGGGGGTCTGCCACGAAATGCTCCACTGCAGCCAGGGCGGCCTGCTGATCTTGGGTCAACTGGTAGTCGGAGAACTGGTCGAAGATGGACATAGCTGCCAAAAACTGGGTTGAAAATTGCTCGCTTCGCAAGTTTACGCCACCACTGCGCCATCAATTGGCGTAGCCTAGAAAGAAAATAACAAGGTCATCTTGACGATAAAATGACCTTGATCATACTGAACCATGACCGGATTTTGGGGGGAGTATGTGGCAGAAGGGCCAAAGTATGCGCTGGCTCTCCTGCGGACCCTGTTCGACTGGCTGGAGACGGAAACCCTAGAGGAATTTTTGGATAACTTTCCCAGTGTGAGCCGGGCCTAGGCCGTGGCGGTGCTACAAGGTGCAGCGGAATGGGTGGAACAAAACAATGCCTCTCGTCATGAAAATGCGGCTAGATGAGCTCCACTCCTATTGTCACCTACTTTGACCACTCTTCAAATCGCCACACGTATTCAAAATCTACCCAGGCGGCTACTGAACGACCCTCTTTGAGAGCAGGTTGCGCGTAAAGGATGGGAAAGCAATCTGTTACTGCGTAGGCCCAAAACATGTCGCAAGGGTCGGTTAACTGGTGGCAAACATATTCGCCATGTCGATCGAATAGAAGTTTTCCCTCCAGTGAACAGCTCCAGATACCAGCATCTTTCATGAACTGGACAGCGTCAGTTTTGACAACGGCTTTTCCATAGACATGACGATTTTGGATTTCTGGTAAACGGTCGGGGGTAAGCTCGATCTCAGCAGGCAAGCACGCTGGTAGGCAGTTATCTGCCGTTAGGGCATAAACTTTTTCCCAGTAGGTCTGGGCAAACGTCGATCCTGACAACAGCAAGATCAGAAAGCAAGCAATCAACTGCTTCATCTTTTCGCCATTAATTCCTTCGTAGTCCGTAGATCCTCTTGTTACTCTTCTACGTTGTAATGCAAGGGGGAGGTACTCCCCAATCATTGGTCAAGTAGATGGAGGATCGTGGCGGTCTTTTTGCGAAGATACGCAGAAAAGAGAAGACAGACTGATGCGTAGTCGGGCATCTTTCATCGAGGCACAGACAGCAAACCGCCATCCGGATGCGTCATGGTTAAAAAGCAGCCATAAGCGTACTCTACGTCTGGAGTAAACTGCTGCTTGGCTCAGCCCCTTTTTCCTGTAAGCGCTAACCTTTCAAATTATACCATGATGAAACGACTATTCTTACTCAGCCTACTGTTGGGTAGTATGTATCTGCTACAGTCCCAGTCCCTCCCACGTGCCCAATACTTTTCTCTCGATAGCTTGGCGTACAGCGGCATGGATGTAGCCGTAGTCAATGACTCTACCGCTTATTTACTGGGGCAGGTCAATGACTGGGATTCCACCTGGACAGGCTTTTGGATAGAAGGATCTTTCACTCTTGGCATACAAATATCTCGCTACCGTCTGGACCAGGGCACTGTAGAGAGCACACGATTTTTTCCGGCTGGTCTTGACTATGGATTTGTTCCCGCTGAGCGACTGGTGCTCCTGGCTGGTGGACGCCTAGGTATCACTTACGGCGTTTACACGGGAACTCGAGAATGTGAAGAAACACCCACTATCGGTAATTTCTCCGACGGCCTAGGCTTCCTGATCCTCGACCAGGACCTAAACGTCGTCTCGGACAGCTTCAGCCAATATCCCTATTGCCAGCGTTTTTCACAGTTACACAGCTTTGCGCATCCCGGGGGAGAGCTATTCACCACGGTAGTCAAAAATGAAATCAGCGACTCCATGCAGTTCATCACCCTGGACCACGAAGGGAAGTTGCAGACCGTGAATACCTACCACTACCCCAGACCCGTGGGGGCACAGGGGCGCAACACCCACTGGGCCGTGGATGAGCAGGGGGTGCTCATGGTTCATCCGCCAGAGCTGCGGCGCTACTCCTTCACCGGCGTGGAGCGCTACCGGGTCGATTCACTGACCTTGGTGCCAGACCCTCGGGCCATGCTCTCTCTATCGGATGGCAGCTACGCCCTAGCTGGTCAAGGCCTGATGCGGCTGGATAGCTTGGGAAATGCCCTCTGGCAGACCAGTTTCCCGGAGCCGCTGACTCACCTGGCCCAACTGCCGCAGAGCCAAGACTTAGTCGCAGTCTATCGAAACATGGACCCCGGCCCCAATCGACGTAACCTGGGCTTTAGCCGCTATTCCCTCGATGGCGATCGCTTCCAGACCGACTTTTACGGCGACACGGCTGAGATCCCAACTGCGCTGCGGGCCTACGGCGATGACCGCCTGATGTTGACTGGAGCTCATCTGATCCTGCCCTACGAGCGCAGCCCAGACCCAGGGACGTTTTACCTGTTGGAGACCACTGCGCCAGACCGTGTGCTGAGCCTGAACCACCCAGCTCAAGCTTCCCTGATGCTCTACCCCAATCCTGCGCAAGAACAGCTCAACCTGCGCTACACCCTGGAGGTACCGACCGAAGTGCGCATCAGCGTACACGACCTGACCGGTAGAGAGTTACGGGAATTACAACCGATGGGCGCTATGCCAGCGGGTGAGCATGAGGTGGTTTTTTCAGTGGGAGATTTGCCGACCGGCGTGTACCTGATCCAGGTAAGCTGGGGCGGACATCGGCAGTGGCGAAAGTGGATCAAGGAGTAGTTGATGCAGAGATTCACCCTCAGAAGTCAGAACGCCGTGCTGTCAGGCCTCCAGTCAGGTCTTAGGTCTGCCTTCTTCCCTCCCCTCCAAACGTCGCTTTTCTAC
>CAYVAP010000419.1:0-4924 GCA_964449365.1 uncultured Bacteroidia bacterium | reverse complement strand
CCTTATACCTTATTTCCCTTACACCCCTGACCGTTCACATAGGTGATAGGCTTTTATTTTGATTTTTTGTATTTAAAAGTCCAATGATTCGAATGGCGCAGCAAACCAAATCACCGCGAAGCGGTTATGTACTTTGATTATCGGGACTTATCCATGAATCAAAACAACGTTGAGGTCTTATTATTTTTTGACCCTTTCTATTCATTGAAAGGGTTTTCTCGGTTTACATGTCAATATTCATATATTAAACGTGTCTCGCTTTGCTACTCCCAAGCGCATTCGCGATACCGTGTCTGACAAGGGCTTTGCTCCACTCTGCGACTGATGCCACTGTCCCGCTTCGATTTGAAGTGCGGTTCATGGCCTCATTGGGGTTCTTTCACTCCATTCATCCCAACTTTTATTCAAACTTTTCCCTACAGTATGCGCTTTTTGAACGCTCTCCACGCCCGTTTTTTCCGACGTGCCATTTGGTTAGGCTCCGGTTTGTTGATCTTCGCAGCCTTCAGCCCACTTGGCATTTTACAAAATGGGCTGACCACGGCAGAGCCCGTCGGGGCTTTTGTCAATAACGTTTTTCCCGCTACAACTCCTGGACAAGGTACTGGTGCCTGGATTCTCGAATCAGCTTTTCCCGGTCTTTCGTTTTTCCGGCCCATGCACTTGGCGCAAGAGCCAGGCACGGATACCCTCTGGATAGCCGAAAAACGTGGCAATCTCTATGCCTTTTCTTATGATGGAAACACCATCAGCACCTTTGATGTGCTAGATATCAGTGCGGTAACGTTTGATAGCTCAGAGGGTGGATTGTTAGGATTTGACTTCCATCCGGCATATCCAGACAGCAACTACGTGTACATTTACTATACCTTCAACGGCAATGGGGTCATTCACGACCGACTCTCTCGCTTTACCGTAGATCAAGCCACCCACACGGCGCAGCCTGCCTCCGAGTTGGTGCTGATCAACCAATACGATCGGGCGGGAAACCACAACGGCGGCTCGGTATTTTTTGGCAACGATGGCTTTCTGTACCTCGGCTTAGGGGACGAAGGTGGGTCCAACAACCAGTGGGGAACGGCTCAGGTGATGAACGAGCGCCTTTTTGCTGGGCTGCTGCGGATCGACGTGGATTGCGACTCTGCGAAAAGTCATCCCATCCGGCGACAACCTATTCAACTCAACAACCACCCCAACGACAATAGCTACACTGCTCACTACATGATTCCCAACGATAATCCGTTTTTGGATTCGGCGGGGACCATGCTTGAAGAGTACTACGCCATTGGCCTGCGTAACCCCTACCGCACCATGCCTGATCCCGTTACGGGGCTGGTCTGGACCGCCGACGTGGGGCAGAATGCGCGTGAAGAAGTCAACCTCATTGAGGCTGGTGGTAACTACGAGTGGGCGTTTCAGGAGGGGCTGACCAATGGCCCTGATGCCATGCCGGGTACTCTGTACGGCACCGTCGTCCCGCCGATATATGACTACGCTCATCAGGCGGGCAACAACTGCATCATCGGCGGCGGGGTCTATCGTGGCACCCAACATCCCGATCTGTATGGTCGCTATCTCTTTGCTGATCGGGGCAGCGGGCGGCTCTGGTCCATGAGCTATGACATAGCGACTGGGGCCAATGTGGTCGAACTGGACGCTTTTGGTCAACTTAACAACGGCATTACCTCTTTTGCGCAAACCGACGACGGAGAGATCTTGATCCTGGCGATGAATGGGGACATTTATCGGCTGGCGCGTCAAGGCGCTGGAGCTCCCGAGCCGCCAGATAGCTTGTCTCAGGTGGGAGCTTTCACCGATTTGGTCAGCCTGACTCCGGCTGACTTTATGGTGCCCTACACCATGCGAGTGCCCTTTTGGTCAGATAATGCTTATAAATACCGCTGGATGATGCTGCCTAATGATGGCACCCATGACAGCCCCGGCGAAAAAATCGGCTACACCGAAAAAGGGCATTGGACCTTCCCCGAAGGTGCCGTATTAGTCAAGCACTTTGAATATCCCATCGACGATACCGACCCTACCATCACCCGGCGGCTCGAGACACGCTTTTCCATCAAGGGCTCCGATGGCACCGTCTATGGCGTCACCTATCGCTGGCGCGAGGACCAAACCGATGCTTATCTACTCAGTCAGGCACAAATCGATACCCTCAGCATCAATACCGTCAATGGGCCCCGCACCTTTAGCTGGTATTTCCCGGGGCGAAACGATTGCTCTTCGTGCCACAACCAGGCCAGCGGTGGTGTGCTCGGTCCCAACACCCGTCAGCTCAACTGCGACAATTACTACCCCCTCACAGCGCAGACGGGCAATCAGTTGACTACCTACGGCTTTCTGGAGATGTTTGACTCCCCGCCCGATACCAACAACCTCGGGGCGCTGCTCATGGCGTACGAAAAAGACAACCTGACGGCTTCTTTGGAAGATCGGGCACGCTCCTACCTTGATGCCAACTGCTCCTCCTGTCATCAGCCTGGTACTGGGGTGCAGGCCAACTTCGATGCGCGCTTGCGTACCCCGCTGGATTCGCAAAACCTGGTCTACGCCACCGCTTACAATTCCTTGGGCATTCACGATGCTCGGCTGATCATTCCTGGCGACCTAGAGCACTCCACCCTTTACCATCGCCTCAATGAGGTGCACAACGCTGCCGCCATGCCACCCCTGTCCAAAAACCTGGTCGACTCGGCAGGGGTAGCCCTGATCGCCGATTGGATCAGCAACATGGACCCGGCCTGGGTGGCCAACGGCCAAACGCATCAGCGCATCGACTTTGCCCCGCTCGGCCGTCGCCTCAGCACCGATCCGCCCTTCAACCTGGCCGCTAGCAGCACCTCTGGCCTACCGATTACTTACACCATCGTGTCTGGTCCAGCCACCCTCACCGGTAATCAGGTCACCTTGACGGGGGCCGAAGGAGAAGTCGTGGTCAAAGCCCAGCAAGCTGGCAGCGCGACCTATGCGGCGGCCCCAGAGATCGAGCGGAGCTTTTGGGTGGCCGACGCAGGACGTGCCGAAGGGACGGGCCTCCTCGCGCATTACTTTCAGGGATCCGACCCCAACACCGGAACCATGGCGTTTTCACGCGTCGATTCGGTGATCGACTTCTACTGGGGCAGTGATCGCCCCGATATCAGCCTGGGATATGATCAGTTTTCGGTGGCTTGGAAGGGAATGATCGAGCCACCCGCTAGCGGTAGTTATACCTTTATCACCACCACCGATGATGGGGTGCGGCTGTGGGTAGATGGTCAGTTGATCATCGATCAGTGGCAAGATCAGGCCGCCAGTAAATTCAGTGGATCAATTGCCCTCACTGCCTGGCAACGGGTGCCCATCCGCCTGGAATACTATGAGCGAGACGTCTACGCGGAGGCCAGCCTGCGCTGGCGCATCCCGGGGAGGAGCGAGGAGTTGGTTCCCAGTGTTTTTCTCTACCCCAACTATGGCAGTCCGCTCTCGGCGGAAGACGCGTTGTTCTCGGCCAGCCCCGAAGGCGACGAGGTGGCCCTGCGCTGGGAATGGCAGGGCGAGGTAGCGGCGGCGCGCTACCTGATCGAGCGGGCCCTAGACGGCGAAAGCTTTGGGCAATGGCGCGAGGTAACGGCGCAGGGAGCCCGCACTTACCAACTGATGGACCCGCAGCCTTATCCCGGCCTAAGCCATTATCGCCTGCGCATCATCGGGCAGGGTGGCAATGAGGTCTACCGCGAGGTGGCCTCGGTGCGCCTGGGACAAGCGCCAGCCACCATGCAGGTGCGTGTCTTCCCCAATCCGCTGAACGAAACCCGGCAGCTTACCCTTGAGGTACAGACCGATCTCGGCTTGCCAGTGCAAGTTGCCCTTTACGATCTAAACGGACGCCTGCAGCGCCGCTTGAAGCTCACCGGTGCTGCGCAGCGCAGTCAGCGGGTCGACCTGCGCGACCTGCCTGCTGGGGTATATTTGCTACATTGCCACGATGGCCAGACGCGGCACACCCAGCGTGTGATGCTCCGATGATTGGTTAGACCTTACCAAAACCAAAACCGGGCGCTTCCTCGAAAGGAGCGTCCGGTTTTTTCTTTGCCTGAGAAAGCGTCACAGGGTTTCTAGCAGGGCCAGCAATTCCTTGCTGCGCAAAAAGCCGCTATGCCGCCGCAGCACCCGCTGCGCTGGGCTGAGCAGGCAGAGGGTAGGGTAAGTCAGTGGGTCTTGTGCACGACCTAGGGCCAGGGCGAGTTGATGCACCCCATTTTCGCTGCCGTTAGATTGGTACCGAAAGGTTTGTCCTGCGTACCGAATCGGTTCCTTCTGCTCCGCATCGAGGGCAATGAAGTACACCCCTTCATTCAGCGCCTCGATCACGGCGCTATCACGCAGCGTAGTCTGCTGCATCCCCTGGCAGTAGCGGCACCAATCCGTGTGAATGAACACCATCACCGGGCGTGGCTCGCTGCGTTGTAGGCTGTCGAGCTGCGCAAAGGTATAGCTCTGCGGCTGTGCCGACAGCCCGGCGGTTAGATGCAGGAGCAAAGCGCCAAACAGGTATTTCCAGGGTCGGGTGAGAGGATAGGCCATGAGAGAGAAATATGCTGCCATGTCGCATCACAAATTAGGTCCTTTCGAAACGTTAGCTCCTTCTCCTCGATCAAACCTGCACGGCCGCTCCCGCTACGCCGAGAACTCACGGCTAAATAACGCGAGAAAAATAACTTCCCTCATTCGGCTAGAGATCCCGTTCCAGATCAAAGAGGGATAGTGAGATAGTGAGATGGTGAGATCCTGAGATCTTGAGACCTTGAGATAGTGAGATCCTGATACATTGGGACGTACAATCTCTTAGTCTCGACCTCTCAATCTCTCGACCTCTCAATCTCTCAACCTCTCAACCTCCTATTCTCAAGCGAAGAAGGCCAACTTA
>CAYVAP010000418.1:0-4930 GCA_964449365.1 uncultured Bacteroidia bacterium | reverse complement strand
GGTAGAGGTACAGGCGTATCGCTCGGCCTTCGGCCTGCACGACCTTCTCTTCCATGGAGATGGTCGGACTTTCAAAGGGAAGGGCTTCCATCTGCTTGACCAATTCTCTTACCGACAGATAGTTCTGCTCTGCCGTTTCATTGATAAGCTGAGGGATAAGCTGAGGCGGAAGCAACTTGATTCCCTCCTTCATTTCAGGGTCGATTAATGCTACGATCTTTTCGTTCATGTCAAATGAGTTATGGTGAGTTGAAAATGTTTCCAAACGAGCCTGGCCGGGTTTACTTGACATGCTACTAGACATCATCGATTCATTTAAACAGGATTTCAGGATTCACAGAATTCACAGGATCATAAGCACTTGAAAACCATCCTGTTAATCCTGTCCATCTTGCCCATCCTGTCAAAAAACGAGCGCGCCAAAGGCTCATGTCCAGTAGTACGTTTACTTGATCGATTGACCAGGTAATATGCGGTCTATCAGCCCGTAGCCGAACCACCTTTTTAGGAACTTATCCAGCTTGGCATCGGGATTGGGGGCGTATCTTCTTTTGGGAGAGCTGCTTTGCGCCGCATGCAACACAACTTTGGCAATGGCGTACGGATTGATGTTACCTTCCAATCCTTTGGTTTCCCCAATTCCTCTCGGATCAAAGGCCAGACAAATGTACCCTTTTTGCCACATTTTTTCGGCATAGTAGTGAGCCGCCTGCTCTTTGACAGACGAAGCGGGCGGAGATACCACCAGGGCAGCTCCTTTTTCGCCTGCCTGATAATCGTCAGGAATGTAGATGTTCCCGACGATTTTGGTTCCTGGCTTGTTGACACTGTGAAACTCCACCCGGGTCATTCCCGGAAGAAAGATCTGATCAGAAGGTCGTACTTGCTTGGAGACCGCAAGTCTCTCTTTAGCGGTCTGCCCCAGTAGGATCAAGGCGATCATCCCGAAGAGACGGCAGTAATCATGTTTAATAAGAGTTAACGTCGAATGATTGACGTCAGCAAGGTGGGTCGCTCGGCCGATTGTTTGCCTCACAAAAGCGGACATCCGACGCGCGAAATCGGACTTCACGCAGCAAAAACGGCCATCAGGGTTACAAAAACGGCCTTATCAGGGGGGAAGACAGCTCGATCCTGCGTCTTGGCGTCTCCGCGAGGGACTATGGCATACACGCGGGGGCGCGAGGGCGCGGGGGGCGCTAAGGTTGATTTCACGCAGCGGCACAGCGGGGAAAGAACGGCACGAATCCACTGGACGAGATGCTGTCAGCGTTTAAAAACCGATCGAGACAAAACGGACCAACGTCATAACCCGTTTAACGGACCAGAAAAGGCATAGCCATGAGACCGCAGATAGTAAAATGCGTATCTTTCAGACATGGGAGCACGAGGCAAATACCATCAGGCCATGCGTAACGCGCTAGAGGCAGACGGATGGACGATTACGCATGATCCATTCAAAGTCTCCGTCGATGGGATTGGCTTTGAGGTTGACCTAGGCGCAGAAAAACTACTGGGAGCAGAGAAATCGGGTCGTAAAATTGCCGTGGAAGTAAAAAGTTTCCTTCATGCTAGTTTGGTTACCGATTTTCATCAGGCCATCGGTCAGTGTCTGAGCTACCAATCTGCCTTCAAGCTCAATCATATTGAGCGTGTGCTGTACTTGGCCGTCCCTTTTCGCGTTTACGCTCAAATGAGAAACTCTAGGTTTTACTTTGCTGCGTTAGAAGAGGCAAGCATTCGCCTGATTGTATTTGACCTAACAACCGAAACGATTGTGGAATGGAAAGAGTAGAGACCAACCAAAAAGTTCTCATTGAGGTCCTCAAGGATTTCAAACCGAGATTTCAGTACGACGATGCCACTGTAACGGAAGTGGTAATCGATCCTAACACGCATCACTATCAACTGCTACGTTACGGTTGGGCGGAGGCCCATAAGTTCGTACACTACGCCATTTTTAGCCTAATGATCAAGAATGGCAAAATCTGGCTCTTGGAGAATCGCACCGATACCGACATTGTAGAAGAATTGATGGCACGCGGCGTGGACCGCATGGAGATTGTCCTCGGCTTTATCCCAGAAAACGAACGGCCTTACACAGATTTTGCGGTGGCTTAGTGCTAGGTTCTTTCCTTTGGTTTTGGGGATTCAGGCGGAAGGCGCGACGTGCGCGACGTTGAGTTGCATGCAGAGGCGCAGAAGGCAAAGAAGGCTTCTCTGCGCCTTTTTCCCCGCTGCGGGCCGCCTACACGTACTGCGAGCAGACCTGAGCGATGCATAAGGAAATGACCGTCTCCCCTACTATCGCCCCACCAGCTCGCTGGGCTTTTTGCCAAAGCGCGCTTCATAGAGCTTGGAAAAACGCGCCGGGCTTTGCATCCCCACGCTGTAGGCCGCCGCTTTGACGGTCTCGCATTGGCCGCCTTCGAGCAGCTCGCGGGCGGTTTGGAGGGCGATCTCCTGCTGGTATTGCTTGGGCGAAAGCCCGGTCAGTTGCTTGAGTTTGCGGCGAAACTGCCGTTCGCTCAGGTGAAACTGCTCCGCCAGGTCGCTGATCAGAAACTGCTCGTTTGGCAGCCCCGCTTCGATGGCCTGTTTCACTTCCTGTAGCCAGGCCAGGTCCCGGGGGTGCACCTCCAGCTCGACGGACGCTGCGTCGGTGGCGGGCACCTCGATAGCGTCCTCAGCTTCCTCTTCTTGCGCGGCCAGGCTGCGTTGCAGCAGGTTGTGTACCCGCACCCACAGCTCCTGGGGAAAAAAGGGCTTGGGCAGGTAATCGTTGACCCCCAGCATCAGCCCCTTGAGCTTGTGTTCCTCCCCACCCAGGGCCGTCAGCAAGATGATGGGCAAGCGGAAGTACGCCTCCGAGCGTTTGAGGTGCTCGACCAGGGCAAAGCCGTCCATCTGCGGCATCATCACGTCCGAGATGATGAGGTCCACTGGCTCTTGTTCCAGCACCTCCAGGGCCTTCACACCGTTGTGGGCCATCAGGGTGCGAAAGCGAGGTTGCAGCAGGCCGCGGACGAATTGCTGCATCTGGGGGTGGTCTTCCACGATCAGGATGGTGAAGGTCCGATCCTCTAGCGTCAGCGACGCAGAGCTGCCGGGTGTGAGTATCGTCGGTACCTCGCCAGGATCTTCCTCGGCCTGGATTTCTTCAGCGACCGCTTCTGCGACAGGCGGCTCGACCTCACGCAGGGGGAGGGTCAGGGTAAAGGTGCTGCCCTTGCCCCGTTCGCTTTCCACCGTGATGTGGCCCTGCATCAACTGGGTGTATTCTTTCGCAATGGCCAGCCCGATGCCGCTACCGCCCTGCATCATGCGCTCAGGTTGCTGGCTCTGGGTAAAGCGGTCGAAAATATGGGGCAAGTCCTCCGGGTCGATGCCTGCGCCGGTGTCGCAGACGGTCAGCCGCAGCAACCGATCTTGCCGTTGCGCCTCCAGCGACACCCGCCCCTGGGAGGGAGTGAACTTGATGGCGTTGGAGAGCAGGTTGTTGAGGACTTTCTCGAACTTCTTGCGGTCGAGCAGCACCCAGGTATGCCGCAGGGCGTCCTCCATCCTGATCTCATGGTGAATCAGCAGGTGCTGGGCCAGAGAGTCAAAATTTGACGCGCACAGCTGAATCAGTACGCCGAGGTTGACCCGTTGCTCGCTCAGTTGCAGTTGGCTGTTTTTCAGCCGAGACAGGTCCAGGATGTCATCCACCAACTCTTTGAGCTGAAAGCTATTTTCTTGGGCCAGGGTCAGTAGCTGACGATGGGGGCCTGCCAACTGCGGCCCGGCATCCGTCAGCACCTGGGTCAGGGGGCTGCTCACCAGGGTGAGGGGGGTACGTAGCTCATGCGACACATTGGCAAAAAAGCGCGACTTGGCTTCGTCGAGGGTTTTGAGCTGCTCGGCCTGCTGGGTCAGCAATTGATTGGCTCGCTTACTCGATTTATGAAAAAGGAACAGCACCAGCAGCAAAATCACCAACAAGGAAATGGCGATGAAGGCCGAGCGCTGGATGGTTCGGGCCTGCGCGATGTCATTCTCCAGGGCCAGGCGCTGGGTTTGGTTGGCGAACTGAATGGAGTCTCGTTCTTGCTTGAATTCGTATTCGGCTTCCAGCCGGGCGATGTTTCTGGTTTGGGCTTCATTTTGCAGGCTATCAGCCATTTGCTTGAACAAGACATGGTGTTGATAGGCGGCTTGGTAGTTTCCCAACCTTGCTTCCACCGAGCTTAGTGTGCGGGCCGCCCTGCGGATGAGGCTCACCACCTCCATTTCCTGCGCCAAAGACATGGCTTCCACGAGATATTTCTTGGCCCGCAGGTAGTCGCCTTGCTCCTGATAGAGTTCTGCTATGATGATCAAGCTAAAGCAAGTTTCAGGATTGGCTTGAATTTCCTTGGCGAGTGTCATCGCCTTGGTGAGATAGGCCATGGCTTTTTCCGCGTTCCCTTGACCACGGTAGAGATTCCCGATGTTGTTGCAGAGGCGGGCGATTTCCACTTTATCTTCCAGTTCCTCGCTGATTTCGAGGGCCATGTCATAATAGCTCAATGCCTCTTGGTCTTGCTTCTTATCCTGGTAGTAAGTGCCGATTTGTCGGTAGGTCGAAGCAATTCCTGCTTTTGCCCCCAACGCTTGGTGGAGGTGAAGCGCCTTGAGGAAATAGCCCAAAGCCTCTTCCATATTGTCCTGCTCGTATAATAAAGACCCAATTTCGTTGTATATCTCAGCGATAAATGATTGATTTTCTAAGCTTTGCTCGATTTCCAGCGCCTTTAAATAATAAGCCAACGCCTGTTCTTGTCGGCCCTGTTTTCCATACACCCCCGCAATGTTGAAATAGGCAGTCGCTATTCCCCTCTGGTTCCCGAATTCCTCGTGGATGTGTAAGTTCTTCAATAAATAATTCAAGGCATTTTCAAAATCTCCT
>CAYVAP010000417.1:0-4932 GCA_964449365.1 uncultured Bacteroidia bacterium | reverse complement strand
CCCGGCGTATTTTGAAAGATGAAAATACTGTAACTCAGCAATAACAAAGGGATTTAGTGCCCTTTGGGGGATTCAAAAGCGCCGGGCAAAAAATGCACAAGATTACACACCCTAGGTATAAGGGTATCAGGCACTTTGGTCAGCCCCCCCATATTGGCTCACTCACCTATATGAACGGCTAGGGGTATAAGGGAATAAGGTATAAGGGTATCAGGCACTTTGGCCAGCCCCCCCATATTGGCTCACTCAGTAGCCGCACAAGCGGCTAAAATTACTTTCAACTGCGAAACTAATGGCTAGATCGAATGTCCATTGTGCCCGCCGCTTCTCGCTCATCCTTGGTTCAGGCCTACCTTTTTCAGGGCCAGCCGGGCCGCGTCGTTGAGGTCGGGAGAGAGGCGCAGGGCCAGTGCGATGCCTAGATAGAGCGGCAGCATAATGGCAGTCCGCAGAATCATGTCGAGCCAGGGATTGGCTAAGGAGGGAATTTGCAGGCCCAGCCAGAGGCTACCCGCGCCGAGTAGCAGGGTCCAGAAGGTTTGGCGCGTGAGGGATTGGATGCCGAAGGTACGCCAGGCAAAAAAGAACGTGATCCCGTTGTATAAAATCAGCGACCCTGCCGTCGCGATGGCTGCCCCGTCGATGCCCATCCACGGAATCATTACCAGGTTGCTCGCTACCACCACTGCGATGAGCAGGATATTGGTGAAGAGGTCGAATTTATAGTGGCGAGAATTGATCACGATGAATCG
Organism: uncultured Bacteroidia bacterium; assembly: GCA_964449365.1. GTDB lineage: Bacteria > Bacteroidota > Bacteroidia > J057 > J057 > CAYVAP01. The sequence goes on along the minus strand of CAYVAP010000417.1, from coordinate 4,180 downwards.
CAGCCCCATGCTTAGGGCAGAGCTGAGGTTGCCGAGGCCCAGGTACAGCAACACGCTGCGCGCCTCTGCCACCTTGGGTAGCAGTTGAAAGGCCGCCGCAGAATTGACATACATGAGCATAAAAATCAACTGGGCTAGAACCAAACTGGTCGCACTACTGCGCAGGTGCAGCTTGCGTACCTCATCCATGCGGCGCGCCTTGAGATGATTCGAAAAGAGGGGCAGGGTGATGCTGGCCATCGAGCGCGCGGGCGTCAGCAGCAAGATCACTAGGTAGTAAGCGATGTCGTAGGTGCCGGCGGCGGCTTCGCCGATCAGACTGCCGATCATAAACTGGTCTACTCGCAGTACGATGAAGTAAGCCACAAAGGCCAGCGAGGTGAGTAAGCAGTAGCGCAGCAGCACCTTGAGCACCCGGGGGCGAAGGTAGCCGAGCTTTAGGCTGATCCGAACCTTGCCCTGCTGCACCAGATAGCCGATGATGATGGTGCCAGAGAGGAAAAAACTCATCATGTAGCCCATGACAAACCCCTGGAAGCTGATGTGCTTGTAGGCATACAGTGCCACCATGGTCATTTGGCTGAGGCGCACCAGCACTTCCTGCGAAAAGGTAGGCAGCACGGAGCGCAGGTGGGAGCGAGCAAAAGCTTCACCTACCCGGTAGAGGGTGTGGGCCAGCATGGCCGGGATCAAGAGGTAAAATTGCGAGGCAAACAGCGGAGAGTTTTGGCCAAAAGATGCGAGCAAAGCTGGTTTGAGCAGCAGCACCAGGAGTATCGCTACCAAGTACCCCGCCAAAGTATATATGATCACAAAGGTGGTAAAGGCCCCTTCGCCCGCCTCAGTGCGCTTATAGTGGGGAAAAAAGCGATACACCAGCCTTGCCACCCCAAACTGCGAAAGCTCGGAGCCGATCACCATGGTCGAGGTCAGCAGCCCTAGCATGCCATATTCCTCCAGAGGGAGAAAATACAAGATCAGCACCTTACTCAAAAAGCCGATGCCGATGCCCGTGTAGATCAGGATGGTGTTGTAGATACTCTGCCGCCGAACGATACCCATAGCGATGTGTCCTGAGCGTGGCGGGCCACCTGGCTGGTCTCCCAAAGGCAGACACGCCGCTCGATTGGAGCGCAAGGTACAAGTTCGACCGTAAAGTTTAGGAGCGAATTTGGGTCCCGGTCTATCTGCGGGATATCTGCATTTTGGCCATCGCCTGCGATTGCCTAACTTCACCCACATATCTCTACCCTCACTTTCCTCTCACCACCAATCTCGTGCCACCCATGGCCCAAAAACTCCTGATCGTAACTGGCGGAGGCGACTGCCCCGGCCTCAATGCCGTTATCCGTGCCATCACCAAGCGCGCCCGGCAGACGGGCGAGTGGGAAGTATACGGCAGTATCGAAGCCTACAACGGGGTGCTGCTCGACCCCATGGAGATCATCCCGCTCGACAACCGTGCCATCGCGGGGATCCACGTCAAGGGCGGTACCATCATCGGCACCACCAACAAAGGCGGCCCTTTTGCCTGGCCCGTCGAGCAGCCCGACGGCAGCTGGACCACCGTCGACCGCTCCGACGAAATGATCGATCGACTGCGCGATTTGGGCATCGATGCCGTGATCAGCATCGGCGGCGATGGCTCGCAGGCCATCTCGCAGCGACTCTACGAAAAAGGACTCAACGTCATCGGCGTCCCCAAAACCATCGACAATGACCTCTCGGCCACGGACTTTACCTTCGGTTTTCAGACGGCGGTGCAGATCGCGACCGAAAGCATCGACAAACTGGTGACCACCGCTGAGAGCCACAGTCGCGTGATGATCATGGAGGTGATGGGCCGCGAAGCGGGTTGGATCGCCTTGCATGCCGCCGTGGCAGGCGGGGCCGAGGTATGCCTCATTCCTGAGATACCTTATGACATCGACAAGGTGGTGGAGCGCATCGAGGCCCGCTATCAGGCCCGGCGCGGTTTTGCCAACCTGATCATCGCCGAAGGGGCCAAGCCCAAAGGCGGCTCGGTGTTGTCTCGCAAAAGCGAGGAGACGGGCTACCAAAACGTTCACCTTGGCGGTATCGGCTATCAGTTGCAGCAGGAAATCATGGCCGCAGGCTGCAACGCTTCCAGTCGGGTGACCGTATTGGGCCACCTGCAACGCGGCGGCGTCCCCACGGCCTTTGATCGCGTCCTGGCTGCTCAGTACGGCGTCAAAGCCTTCGAAATGGTGCTGCAGGGCAAATTTGGGCGCATGGCGGCCTACCGCCATCATTCCATTATCGACGTTTCTCTCGAAGAAGCCATTGCCCAATACAACTATGTCGATCCTGAGGGTTTTCTGATGCAGACGGCCCGAGGCATTGGCATCAGCTTTGGAGACTGATCGTCGCAGCAGGCGGTTTGCGCCAGCAATGGGCCAGGTGATCATCGACCATGCCCACCGCTTGCATGAAGGCATAGCAGATGGTAGAGCCCGCGAAGGCAAAGCCCCGCTTTTTGAGGGCTTTGCTCATGCGGTCGGATTCGAGGGTGGTGGCGGGCACTTCTTCCATGCTTTGGGGCCAATTGACGATGGGAGCCCCCCCTACGAAGCTCCACAAAAACGCCGAAAAGCTGCCCTCCGCCTCCATCATCCGCAGGTAAGCCTGCGCATTCCCGACCGTAGCTCGGATCTTCTGCTGATTGCGCACGATGCCGCGATCTTGCAGAAGATCCTGGATCTTGGCCTCATCCCAGCGGGCGATCTTTACCGGGTCGAATTGGTCAAAAGCCGCCTGAAAATTGGGCCGCTTTTTTAGAATGGTGTACCAACTCAGCCCTGCCTGAAAGCCATCGAGCATGAGCTTTTCAAACAACGCTCGATCATCATATACCGGAATGCCCCACTCATGGTCGTGATAGGCCATGTAGAGCTCGTCTTTGAGACACCAGGGGCAGCGCGTTTTTTGCATCATAATAAAATTCGAGATGGGTCATACGAAAGGGGGACAAGCCCCGCTTATGGATCACACCGCTCATTGACCATCCACTCCCGGATCAAGTCCGGGACAAGCATTGATCAATGACCACCCCCCGCAACGCCGCCAAGATCCGGACGATGGCCTGATCATCGACGTGCAAATGGGTCACAAAGCGCAGGTAATCGGCCCCAAAGGTGCTGAGCTGAATGCCTTGTGCATTGAGGTGGACCAACAGTTGCTCGCGAGTGATCTGCTCGGCATCGGTGCGAAAGACCACGATATTGGTCTCGACAGGTAGCACTTGGGCCACCCAGGGCAGTGCTTCTAGCGCCTCTCCGAGCTGTCGGGCGCGGCGGTGATCGTCGCTCAGCCGCTCGACGTGATGATCGAGCGCATAGCTGGCTGCCGCCGCCAACATACCCGCTTGGCGCATGCCTCCGCCCATGACCTTGCGTACCCGCAAAGCCTGATGGATGTGGTCGCGGCTACCGATCAGCACCGAACCCACCGGAGCCCCCAGGCCCTTGGAGAGGCACAGCGAGATGGTATCGAAATACTGCCCCAACTCGGCGGGGGGGTAGCCCATGGCTACGCAAGCATTCATCACGCGGGCCCCATCGAGGTGCAGGGCCAGCCCGTGCCGGTCGCACACCGCACGGATGGCCGCGATGCGATCGAGGTCATAGCAGGCTCCGCCGCCCTTGTTGGAGGTGTTTTCCAGCGCCACCAGACGGGTACGGGGAAAGTGGGGATTGTCGGGCTGAATGGCCGCCTCGACTTGCTGGGCGTTGATGCGCCCCCGCTCGCCGGGCAGCAGGCGCACCGAGCACAGCGCATTGGATGCGATGCCGCCGCCTTCGTAGAGGTAGATATGCGCCCATTGGTCGCAGATCACCTCATCTTGCGGGCGAGTATGCAGGCGAATGGCGATCTGGTTGCACATGGTGCCGGAGGGGCAAAACAGGGCTGCTTCCTTGCCAAAGAGGGCGGCAGCTTGCGCCTGCAAGGCGTTGAGGCTGGGATCTTCGCCATACACGTCGTCGCCCACCGGGGCGCTGAGCATGGCGGCGCGCATGGCTTCAGTAGGCTGGGTAACCGTGTCGCTGCGCAGGTCGAGAGAGAGAGACATGGGTGGATTTGAAGTGGAGATAAAATCGGCAGAGGCTCACCTATATGAAAGGTCAGGGGTATAAGGGAAATAAGGTATAAGGGTATCAGG
>CAYVAP010000416.1:0-4942 GCA_964449365.1 uncultured Bacteroidia bacterium | reverse complement strand
CCGAAATACCCGACTTTCCGGTTGTCCGCAGCGAGCTGCTCGGAGCATCCCGGCAGATGGCTCAAGGGATGGGGAGTGGGGTACTGATGGTGACCGGTGAATCTGAGATTCCTGCCGCGATCGCCGAGCGATTGGCCTCGGCCCCGGTAGTGGTATCGACTCTGCCAGGGATTCCAACCTCCATCGCGCTGGACCAGGTGTCTCACCCCCTAGATCTGCAATCGGTGGAGGTCGCAGTGCTGCGCGGACAGTTTGGGGTAGCCGAAAATGCCGCCATCTGGCTCACCGAAGCCGAATGCGTACATCGGATCCTGCCCTTCATCGCTGAGCATCTGGTGCTAGTGATCGATGCCGCTTCGATCGTGGCCAACATGCACGAGGCTTACAGCCAAATTCAGATCGACAATACGGGCTTTGGAGTCTTCGTGGCTGGTCCCTCCAAGACCGCCGACATCGAGCAATCCCTGGTGATCGGAGCCCAGGGAGCCAGAAGCCTGACCGTAGTGCTGGTGACAGGAAGTTGAATCCCTCAGTAAACACAAGCGTAACCCATCTAGGCTCGGATCACCGCCTCGCCCAACCGCGTCGCTATTTGGTTTTTCCTGCCCCAAATTTTCAACTTTCCTGTACCTTTAAGTAACGCGAGAAAAATAACTTCCCTGATTCGGTTAGAGATCTCGTTCTAGATCAAGGAGGGATAGCGAGATGGTGAGATCTTGAGACTTTAGGACGTACAATCTCTTAGTCTCAATCTCTCAATCTCTCGACCTCTCAATCTCCTACCTTCAAGCGAAGAAGGCCAACTTATCTTTTGAGCGTTACTAAGTGCTATTCCCTACACTGTAAACTGAATTTCATGCCTCGCTCCGTCGTTTTGATCGCCGCCATAGCCCTGCTGGGGCTAATGAGTTGCCAGCCAAACCGCTCTGAAACCTCCTCGGCGATCCATGATCCTCACTCTTACGCCAAGCCTGCCGAGGCCCGCGTCGCCCACCTCGACCTGGCCTTGATCGTGGATTTTGAGCTGGAAGTGCTCAAAGGCACGGCCGTCATTACCGTGCACCGAGAGCCACAAGCCAAAGCCATTCACCTCGATACCAAGCAGCTTGACATCCAGTCAGTGCAGGTCTCCCGCGACAGCGTTACCCTGCGCGAGGTCGATTATGAGCTGGGCCCGGTCGACTCGGTGCTGGGCCGCGACCTGATGGTGCCCTTGGCCGAGGGCGATCAGTACGTCCATATTCAGTACGAGACTAGCCCCGAGGCCGAAGCGTTGCAATTTTTGCTGCCGCACCTCACGGCTGGCGATCGCCCTTTTTTGCTCACTCAGTCGCAGGCCATCAACGCCCGTACCTGGGTACCCATCCAGGATGGGCCAGGCATTCGCTTTCCCTATCACGCCACGGTGCAAGTGCCCCCGGGGCTGATGGCGGTAATGAGCGCCCAGAACCCCACCGAAGTCTCGCCTGACGGACGCTACGAATTCACCATGCCACAGCCCATTCCGGCCTATTTGCTGGCCTTGGCGGTAGGAGATTTTCAGTATCAGCCCTTGGACGAGCGCTCAGGCGTGTACGCAGAGCCGCCCATGCTAGCGGCAGCAGCCTACGAATTTGCAGAGTTGCCGCAGATGATCGATATCGCCGAAGATCTGTACGGTCCGTATCGTTGGGGGCGCTACGACGTGATCGTGCTGCCAGCCAGCTTTCCGTTTGGTGGCATGGAAAATCCCCGCATCACCTTTGCCACCCCTACCATCCTGGCAGGCGACCGCTCGCTGGTGTCGCTCATCGCGCATGAGCTGGCCCACTCCTGGTCGGGGAATCTGGTGACCAATGCCACCTGGAACGACTTCTGGCTCAACGAGGGCTTTACCGTCTACTTCGAATACCGCATCATGGAGGAGCTGAAGGGCCGCGATTACTCCGAAATGTTGGCCGCCATCAGCTACAATGACCTCAAAGAAGAGGTCGCTGATCTGGGATCCGATCATCCTGATACGCATCTCGCGCTGGATCTGGCGGGCCGCAACCCCGACGATGGGGTTACCTCCATCGCCTACGACAAGGGTTATTATTTCCTGCGTCGCATTGAGGAGGCGGTAGGCCGCGAGGCCTTCGATGTCTTTTTGCGCGACTACTTCGAGCGCCACGCCTTTGAGACCATGACCACCGAGGGATTTTTGACCGAATTGAAAGCTCGTTTGCTGAGCGAGCATCCCGAGGCCGCCAAGTCCCTCAACCTGGCACGCTGGGTGCATCAGCCCGGCATTCCCGCCGATTTGCCAGCCGCCAAACCTGAGCGTTTCGAGCGCGTCGAGCAGGCGGTCAGCTCCTACATCGCTGGCATAGAGCCCAGCGAACTGGACACCGCAGGCTGGTCTTCCCACGAGTGGCAGCACTTCATCCGGGTATTGCCTGAAGAAATCAACCCCGCCAAGCTGGCCGAACTCGACGAGGCGTTTCATTTCACCCACAGCAACAACAGCGAGGTGCAATGCGAATGGTACACCCTGGCTCTGCGGGCCAAGTATGAAGCGGCCTACCCCGCCGTGCGCGCATTTCTCACCACAGTGGGGCGCCGCAAATTTCTCACCCCGCTCTATCGCGCCATGCTCGAAACCGAGGGCCTGAGCGATATGGCCCATGCCATTTACCAAGAGGCTCGCCCGACCTATCACCCCATCGCCGTCAAGACCCTCGACGCGCTCCTCACACCGGACGAGGCGTAGCCGAGATCCAGTGGCTCTTGCGGACTCCCACAGGCTTCATACCAAATTATATTCAAAGAATTTTGAATGGAGAGCGCACAGATGATGGTGTCTCGCACAGAGCTCGCAAATGGCGCAGGTAGAGGGGGTTTCTGCAAAATCTGCGCGCGATCAAACTCTTGTTGGGGGGCTGATGAGGCACTGTTTGCCGAAACCTGATAAACGATATAAAACAGCGTTTCGGCTTGCAAAGCCTCAAGAGCCCCTCAAGTGGTCATTCTTGGCTTGCAAAGCCTCAAGAGCACCCCTCAAGTGGTCATTTTTGGCTTGCAAAGCCTCAAGAGTCCTTCAAGTGGTCATTCGCTTGCTTCCCAATCCGAGCGGAGCTGATGCCTTCAACCACGGCCCGATGCTATCGGACTATGATCCGGCATACGTCCGAGCGCCATTGCTAATTACGAATTTCGAATCTCGAATTCCGAATACGAAGCACCAGCGTAATACTTCGCCTTATCGCCTGGCAGGCAATGCCGTTCCCACAAGGTAGGCAGGTAGGCTTGGGCGGCCTCGCTGCCGCGCAGCGCCCAGTAGCGGTCCTTGGCCTGCTGCGTAGCCGTCTCATAGTCGACGATAGGGGCCGGGTAATCGAGGCCCACCTGGCAGTGGTACATCTGCTGCTCCATGGGCGGCATGGTCCACGGGGTAAAAATCTGCGGCGCGGGTACTTGGGTCAACTCTGGCACATAGCGCCGGATGAAGTCTCCTTGCGGATCGTGGCGCTGCGCCTGCAGGGTGGGGTTGAAGATGCGTAGGGGGTGGTAGCCACTGAGCCCAGGCTGCATCTTCAACTGCCCGTAGTGGATGCCAGGCTCGTAGTCGAGAAATACTTGGGCCAAAAATTCCGCCACTTTGGTCATGGGCTGCCAGAGGGTGAAGGTAGCAAAGGTGGCCAGGGTGGCCCGCATACGAAAGTTGAGGTAGCCGTTGTGGTGGAGGCAGCGCACACAGGCGTCGATCAGGGGGAAGCCCGTGCGCCCTTGTGCAAAGGCGGCGAAGCGCTTCTCCTCATAGGGCCGATGCAACTCGCTCAGGCCGTGGTTGATGGGTCGCCACTGGATTTGGTACTCGGTTTCGAGCTTTTGGGCGTAATGACTGCGCCACCAGAGCCGATCGCGAAAGCGCTTGAACTCACGTCCGTAGGGCTTTGTGCCTTCCAGGTGGCAGGCCCATTGGTACACCTCGCGCAGCGAAAGGTTGCCGTGAGCCAGGTAAGGCGAAAGGCGGCTGCTGCCGTGGCGACTGCCCTCGGGCTTGGAGAGCAAGCGGGTGTAGTCGGCAGCGCGTCGGTGCAAAAATGAATCGAGGTAGCGCCGGGCGTAGGATTCGCCTCCAGGCTGAAATGGCTCGGCTCGTTGCTGCCAGGCTTGTGGCAAGGGTGCTCCGGCTAAGGACTCGGCTAGGGCTTCGGGCAAGGTGGCACTGCACAGAGTCGACAGCTCGGGCTGCACCAGGGGGGCTTGCATGTCGGCCTCCCAGCGCCGCCACCAGTCATCGCGACCCTGCAAACCCCGAAAGACGCCATCCTGCCGCCACTCGCGCCAGCCAATGCCATGCTGCTCACAGAGGTGCTTCACCCGGCGGTCGCGGTCGAAGCTGGCTTTGAGGCCCGTCTCCTGATGGGAAAACAGCTCGGCCACAGGCTGCTCGGCGAGCAAGTGGGCGAGCCGTTCGTCGAAGTTGCCGTGCCAAAGGTAGAGCCGATGCCCGCGCCGGGCTAGGCGCTGCTGCAATTCGTGGGCGGCCTGCCAAGCAAAGCGCCAGTGGCGCGGGTCGCTTTCGACCGCGTTGGTCAAGAGGGGCTCGAAGGCGTAGACCAGCAAGGCCGGAAGACCAGAGGCACAAGCCGCCGCTAGCGGCGCATGGTCGCTGAGGCGCAAGTCGCGCTTGAACCAGACAATATTGATCGGTGCTTTGTCAGTGGAAATCATGCTCGCGGAAAAGTCTGAGGTTGAGGGGGAAGCTGGGCAGAAATGCAGCGGGAAGATTGACTTGCAACCACAGGCACAAAACCCGCGGGCTGAGGAGAGTGTTTGCTACCCTGATTACCCCACAGTTTTATTTTATAAATCCGGTGAAAAAGGCTTATCTTTGCTTAAGACCCGATGTTCTGCGCAAAGCTTAGTAAGGCGAGAAAAATAACTTCCCTAATTCGGTTAGAGATCTCGTTCCAGA
>CAYVAP010000415.1:0-4948 GCA_964449365.1 uncultured Bacteroidia bacterium | reverse complement strand
GCGCCGCAGTCTTGGCGGATGGCATGCATGCGGTCGATCTGACGCCCCATTTGGGGGGGATAAACGGGCACGGCCGTTACGCCTGCGTAAAGGCAGCCCATGAAAGCCGCGATGTAATGGAGGTCGTTGGGGAAGAGGAGCAAAACCCGCTGCCCGGCTAGCCCCCGATCTTGCAACTCGGAGGCAATGGCGCGCGCTCGGCGATCGAGTTGCCCATAGGTAATCTGAGCGCTGATCTGGGTACCATCGCTCAGGTGGACAAAGCCCAGCGCATCGGGCTTTTGCTGGGCGTGGCCACGCAATACATCGACCCAGTGGAGAGCAGAGAGGGTAAAACGAGTGGAAGGCATAGAGGAGAAATCAGGATTCGACTTGATGGGCAAGCGACCAATTAGCCTTGGGGGGCCAAACAGCCTAAGCAACGGTGAAGATAGCTAGGATCATACCAAAATGCCGAGCGCCATGCTTCAATAGCCTAACAAAGGGCGGCATTGGAGTATGAACGGGGGGCCTTTCACCCCCTTTGTCAGCCTCAAGGAGGATTGGCTGTGCGGTTGAGCGAAGCTCAGCACGGTTAACATATCCCCTTGAGGGGCCTATCGGGGTGAACCACGTCCGAATAGCCACCAACCGAAACCGTCCCAGTCAGGCAAATTTATGGGGGAAACAACGGCCTGGCGGGAACTTTTGCGAAGGGAGCTTTTGCTTGACTTGGAAAGGCTCACCTGGGTAGCCGTCAAAAAATGCCCCCCTCTTCTGTCGATTAGAAGAGGGGGGGATTGGGAGGGCCACTGCGATGCGATCAGTCGATCAGGTAGCGCAGGGTTACGCCGGCATTGTTGCCAGAAAAGCGGGTGCCTCCGACAAACTCAAACATGGGCTTGAGGTCGAAGCTCACGGCAAAAGGTGCGTGAGGAAAAACGTACTGAAAGCCCAGCATGAAATCGACGCCATAGGCTGGCTGGTTGTAGCGATCCTCGACGAAGACGCCTGTCATCCCGGCGTGGCCGCCTGCCCCCAGGTAAAGGTAACTGTCGCTGTAGCGCCCGAGAGGGATGTGTTGGGTGAGCATTCCGATGATGCGCGCCCCGCCGCGACGGTAGACCAGCATGGTCTCGAGGCCCGTCTGAGAGCGCCCGAAAAATTGGTGCCAAGAGACTCCGTTGGCAGAACCCACGCGCAAGCCGAAGGCATTTTGGTAGGGCTGGGCGTGAGCCACGGCAAACAGAAGGAAAAAGGGCAGGAGAATCAAGAGCTTTTTCATCGTGAAGAAGTATGTTTTTTAGGATAATTCTTTCTTTGAACTTATCATTGGCAAAAATAAGCTTAAGCTTGGTTTTTTTTACGAATAGAACCAAAACCTTACCATCTGGCTACTCAAACGGTCAGTTGGCTGGGTTGAATGGTCGTTGAAAGGGGAGGGAGGCACTCGCGCGGCGATATTTTCTTCGAATCCTTACAGGGCCTCTTGCCTCCGTGATGGCAGCCATGGCGTTGGTGATCGTTTGGGTCTATCATAGCCAAAATTGCTGATCATTTTTGGCTGACACTTGTGCGTTTGCTGGTATTTGCCTATTGTTATGTACTACTCGCGAACCATCTTTGCCTGAGTTGGTTGAGACAATTCTTATCATTCCTGGATATCTCGTATATGATCATCGTCATTTCTCCTGCCAAAACGCTCGACTTATCAGAAAATACCCGTTATACTCGCTCCTATAGCCAACCTCAGCTAATAGATGAGAGTCGAAAGTTGATCGACCAGTTGATGCAGTATGACGTAGAGGGACTCGAAGAACTAATGAACATCAGCCGGGAACTGGCCGAGCTCAACTATCAGCGCATCCAGCGCTTTGAGATGCCCTTTACGCCTCAAAATGCCAAGCAGGCGCTACTCACCTTCAACGGCGACGTGTACACTGGTTTCGAGCTAGCTAGCTACACGCAGTCAGAATTTGACTATGCACAGCAGCGGCTGCGCATCTTGTCCGGCTTGTATGGGGTGCTGAGGCCCTTGGATCTGATCCAGCCCTATCGCCTGGAGATGGGTACCCGCCTGCGCAATGAACGAGGCAAGAACCTCTACGAATTTTGGGGCAATCGCATCACCCACACCTTGAAAGGAGACCTTGAAGCCCAAGGCTCTACCACCTTGGTCAACCTAGCCTCGCAGGAGTACTTTAAATCTCTACAACCTCACGAGCTCGGGGTGCGCGTGGTCACTCCTCAGTTCAAAGAGATCTGGGAAGGTACCGCTAAGACCATCGCGATCTACGCTAAGCAAGCTCGTGGCGTGATGTGCGACTATGCTATCAAGGAAAAAATTTCTCACCCCGATGACCTAAAAAACTTCGTGGGTATGGGTTATGCGTATCATGAAGAGCTTTCGGACACCGACAACTGGGTATTTGCCCGCGGGGATTGAAGGGGGAAGTTGTTACCCCACTGGTCCGAAAAGGCTTTCGAAGAGGGAAGTATAAAAGGGGTTGAGTCCAAACGGCAGGGCTTCAACCCCCCTCTCAGGTGTGCAGCGCAAAGCCAATGGGCTGGCCCGGAGGAGGACCATGACCTGAAAATATCACCGCCCAGACCACTAGACATCATCGATTTATATTTCAAAGTGGTTGAATGGTAGAGTGGTTGATTGATTGAATGGCCTTGTTATCAATAAGTGATCGTGTCTTACAATGCTACAATCCTTACGCCACGTATTATAGACAGGATTCTCAAAATCAAAAGCACCTGAAAGCCGTGCTGTCCCATCTTGTTCATCTTGTCGAAAAATGAGCGCGCCAAAGACTCATGTCCAGTAGTGTGATCACCGCCAACAGGGGGTTGGAAGTTACTGGCTATTCTGGAATCGAGTGCTCTACTCGCGTCTGATTATCAGAGAAAAACGCTTCATGATAGGTTGCGATTCACCCCCTATGTCCCCCTCCAAGGGGATTTGATCGCTCGATTGAGCGAAGCTCAACCCGGTCTGAGTGCCCCCTTGAGGGGGCTGCGGGGGTGAAAAGAGCCACAGAAACCAGCCCTCGAAAACGGGATGGTCAGGGAAATTACAGTTCGATCACGCTGTTGTGGGCATCGCCAAAGGGCGTAGGGGCCATTTTGTCTGCTTCGTCGTCGTTGAGCCAAGCATCGCCGTCGATGAGGTAACGAAATTGGTACTCTTTGCCCTGTTCGAGTTCGAGGATGGCTGAGAAGCCGCCTGCCTTGAGGGACTTCATCGGGGTGGCGTCTTTGCTCCAGTCGTTGAAATCTCCCACGATGTGTACGGTCTTAGCACCATTAGCCTGGTCTTTGCTCAGTTTGAAAGACACCTTGCAGACGGGTTTACTCTTGAGGAACTTCTTGGTGATACTCATAGCGTTTTGTTTGATCCGGGGCAAAATTAAGAAAAGAAATCATCTCCCTCACCAAGCAAAAGGGATATTTGGCGAATCTGGACCATGTTTTTTCACTGAAAATGGACAAATAGAGAGCGTATTTTCGCTCACAGAAAACGAAATCGGTTTCGGTTCAAAGGGTTCTCAAGGTGTCTTGTCTTCTCAGCGGTATGAAAGGGGAATAGGAGCATAGGAGCCGTGGGGGTAGAGCGACTACGCCCCTCGTTGGTTCTCTCAGTGGCTGGGCTAGCGGCCAATGGGCCTACGTTCTTTAGCCGTTGCATGCCCCTGCCCCGATGCTGTCGGTAGGATCGGAATCTTGAAGAATTCGAAATTCGTAACCAGCAATTTGCAACTGAAAGTAAATATAGCCGCTGGCGCGGCCCCTGAGTGAGCCGATATGTGGGGGCTGGCGAAGCACCATGTGCCCCTTGCGGCCCTTCTGCTCATTCATATTGGTGAAGATAAATGCGTTGCGATCTTTGCCGCGCAATCCCTAACTTGCAAGAGACAAATCGGACACATGAAGGTCTATCACTCGCTCAAAGAATATCAACCCGGCTCACATACGGTCGCTACCATAGGCACCTTTGACGGCTTACACATCGGTCATCGCACCATTTTGCGGCGCTTGGTCGCTGCTGCCCAAGCCCGGCAAGGAGAAGCCGTCTTGATCAGTTTTCATCCCCACCCGCGGCTGGTGCTCTTCCCTGACAACAACCCGCTGCGCCTGCTCCATACCTTGGAAGAAAAGATCGAGATGCTCCAAACCATCGGCCTCGACAAGCTGCTGCTCATTCCCTTTACACGCGAATTTTCGCGCTTACCTTCTACCCATTTTATCGAGCATGTGCTGGTCGAGACGGTCCAGATCGACCAGATCATCATCGGCTACGACCATCGGTTTGGTAAAAATCGCACCGGAGGACTGGAAGAACTCCAGGAAATGGCCCCTCGATATGGCTACGAGGTCGAGGAAATCCCTGCCCAAAGCATCGACGAGGCCAAGGTCAGCTCTACCAAAATCCGCAGCGCCCTGCAGGCGGGTCAGGTTCAGGCCGCCGAAAAATATCTGGGCTATCCTTACTCTTTTGCTGGCGAGGTGGTGCATGGCGAAAAGGCCGGCCGGACCCTGGGCTACCCCACCGCCAACCTTCAGCCCGATGTTCCGCTCAAGCTGATTCCTGGGCATGGGGTCTACTTCGTGCGGGTAAGAGTGCGAGAGCAGGATTACTACGGCATGATGAGCATTGGCGTCAAGCCTACCATGGGCGAATTTACCCAAACGCAGGAGGTATTCATTTTTGATTTCGATCAGGATATTTACGGTCAGACCGTACGGGTAACCTTCCTGGAGTACCTGCGCGGGGAGCAAAAATTCGACTCTAGAGAAGCCCTCATCGTGGCCATGGACGCCGATCGCGACTACTGCTTGCGTCGCATCGCAGAGCGGGAAGCTGCGAACTAGTGCTTCGCATTCGAAATTCGTAATTCGTAATTGAAAGAAAGGGTCGTGGCTCCAACTGGGAGTTGAGCCTGCTGGAAGCCTTGATAGTCAG
>CAYVAP010000414.1:0-4956 GCA_964449365.1 uncultured Bacteroidia bacterium | reverse complement strand
TACTGATCATTGACCACTGACCATTGATCACTGACCATTGACCACTGACCACTAACCACTGACCATTGACCACTGACCATTGACCACTGATCATTGACCACTGACCACTGATCATTGACCACTGAAAAACCGATTACATGCTCACGATCAGCAGCTCGATGTCGCGGTAATTCATGGTCATCCCAAACAAGCTGGCGATATTTTTCTTGGTGAGGTGGCGGCGATAGATGTATACCCCGGCCTTCAGGCCATCGTTGACGCGTAGATAAGAGCCTAGGCCGCCATGGTCGCCAATGTTGATGAGCAGGGGACCGAGAATGTTGCTGATGGCAATCGAAGCGGTACGGGCCACCCGCGAGGCAATGTTGGGTACGCAGTAGTGAATCACCCCGTGCTTGATGAAAGTCGGCTGATCATGAGTGGTGCGGCGACTGGTCTCGATGCACCCCCCCTGATCGATGGCCACGTCGATGATCGCAGAGCCTTCGCGCATCTCCTGCACCATCTCTTCGGTGACCACCATGGGGGCCCGCTGCCCTTCGCGATAAGCGGCCCCGATCACCACGTCGGAGGCCACCACAGCTTCGCGGATGTAGTTGCCCTGTGCCACCGAGGTATACACGTTGATGCCCAGTTCTTTTTCTATTCGCCGAAGCTTGTAGATTTCCTCGTCGATGATGCGCACCCTAGCCCCCATGCCCATAGCGGTTTGGGCGGCATTGAAGCCCACGGTACCTGCCCCCACGATGGTGATTTCGGCGGGAGGAATGCCCGTGATGCCACCGAGCAAAATGCCCTGACCGTTGTTTTTGCCCGTGAGTAGTTCCGAAGCGATGTGGATGCTCGATACCCCGGCGATCTCGCTCATCATCTGTACCAAGGGCAGTGAACCATCGGCGCTGCGAAGAAACTCGAAGCCCCGGGCCGTGATATTTTTCTTGATCAGCGCTTTGAGGTAGTCGGGGGTAAGGCTGCCGAGGTTGACGGCGGAGATGAGGGTCTTATTTACGCGCAGGAGGTTGATTTCTTCCCCCGAGAGAGGCGAGACCTTGATGATGATGTCGGCTTGCTTGAAAACGTCCTCGACCTTGTAGCAGACGATGGCCCCTACTTCGGAGTAGTCGCTATCGGCATAGCGCGCGCCGTGCCCGGCGTCATGCTCAATGAAGACCTCGTGGCCATTGGCTACGAGCACCCCGGCGGTGTCTGGCGTGATGGCCACCCGATTTTCCTGAAAAAAGGACTCTTTAGGTACGCCAATGCGGATGCTTTGATGCTCCTTGCTGGTCCGTACCGCCAGTTCCTGCGGCACTGCCCAGGAGCCTGGATAGATGCCCGAAAACAATCCCTTCTCGATGGAATACTCGATCTTGCCCATGCGCTTCTCAGTAGGTTAATTCGATCTGTCGGGTCTGGTCGGCATCGACCGTGAGATGAAGACGAGCCGCCTCGGGAGGCAACAACGAGGGAATCCGCTCGGGCCATTCTACCAGGACATAATCGCCTGAGTCAAAGTACTCTTCCAGGCCAATGTCGTAAGCCTCCTCTTCGCGTTCGAGCCGATAAAGATCAAAGTGGTGAACCACCACCCCAGCTTGGCCCGTGTAGCTGTTGACGAGGGCAAAGGTCGGGCTGGTAACGGCCTCCTTCACGCCCAACGATAAGCAAAAACTTTTGATCAGGGTCGTTTTTCCAGCCCCCATATTTCCAAAAAATGCAAAAATTCTGACAGCTTTACAAGCGGTCAGGATCTGCGCTACCAAAGGGGAATGGTCTTCAGGATGACGACTCACGTAGCGCAGGGTGGGCATGGGAAGAAGAATAAACTCCGGCTGATGATTCACGCCGACGAAGTTACAGATTTAGCGGGCAAATTCAACCGCGTGGTGTTTTCTTACCCAGGAAAGCGATGGGCTTCTTATCTGAGCGCATCCAACGGCAGTCCCCCAAAATTGCCCGAAGACATCATTAGCAGGGCATCTTTACCGGTGCGCAGTTGCACGATGGCCTGCTGCAAGGCTTCAGCCTTTCCCACGTGGATGAGGTTTTTCTCCTTGAAAGCCTCTCGTAGCTGCCCTGTGGTGATGGGCGGAAGGCGCCGTCGGACCAGGGCCTCAGGATCGACAAAGACGATGCAGTGATCGGCTTGCTTGAGCGTCTGCTGATAAAAGGGCAGGTAGTTGGCATCCAGGCTGCTAAACGTGTGCAGCTCCACTACTGCGATGAGCTTGCGATCAGGATAGCGCTCATGTACGGCCTCCACGCTGGCCTTGACCTTGGCCGGCGCGTGGGCATAGTCGCGGATGAGCACCTGCACAGGGGTCTCTTCGATCAGTTCCAGCCGGGTGGCCGCCCCTTTGAAGCTCTGCAGGTGCTGGAAAAAGGCCTCGATTTCGATGCCTACCTGCCGACACACCCGCCAGGCCGCTGCCAGGTTGGTCATGTTGTGGCGACCCATCAAGGGTACGACCGCCTGCTCGCCTTCGAGCTTTACTTCGTAGCGGCCATTTTTGACCTTGTACTTGGGCGTGGCATAGGGATGACGATACTGCGAATTGGCATCGGTATAAGTCTCTACCAGGGCCCGCAAGCGCGGGTCTTCTTCGCAATAGATGATGTTGGCCGCTTTGTCCAGGTCGTGGAGCAGGTTGGCAAATTGCTCCTCGTACACATCCTCGGTAGGAAACACATTGATATGATCCCAGGAAATGCCTGTAATCACCGCGATGTGAGGCTTGTACAGCATGAACTTGGGTCTCGGATCAATACGCGAGGCTAAGTACTCATCTCCCTCCATCACGATCATGGGCGCGTCTTCGCTCAGCCGCACCGGATTGTCAAAGCCCTCCACCTGAGCCCCCACCAGATAGTCAAATTTCTTCCCTGCTGCTTCTAGCACGTGCATCACCATGGCGGTGGTGGTGGTTTTGCCATAGCTACCCGCAATCACGATGCGCTGCTTTTGTCGAGCTTGCTCGTAGATGAAGGCCGGAAAAGAATAAATGGGCAACTCCAGGGCGCGCGCCCGAGCTAGCTCGGGGTTGTCTTCGAAGGCATGCATACCCAGGATCACCGCATCCAGGTCGGGGTGAATACGGTCGGGGTGCCACCCTTCTGTGGGGGGCAGCACACCATGCTCGCTCAAGCGCGAGGCCGCCGGATCGTAGATGTGATCGTCAGAGCCGCTGACCTGGTGGCCCTGCTGCTTGAGCGCGATGGCCAAGCTGTGCATGATGCTACCTCCGATGGCGATGAAGTGTAGGTTCATAGAGTTGCAAAAGTGAAGGATCAAAACTACGCATTCTTGGAGAAAAGGCAACCCGATCCCGCAAATGACGCTTCGAGTCCAGGCCCTTCTGCTTTGAAGTGTGCCACAAACTCAGTTGCTTGCTCTTCTACGAACTCATCCCCATGCGTGTCGTCATTACTGGCTTGGGCGTGGTCGCCCCCAACGCTGTCGGCCTGGCCGACTTCGAAGCTGCCTTGCGGCAAGGCCGCAGCGGTATCCAGCACCTTCCCGAACTGGAGCGCCTCAAGTTTGGCTGCCAGGTGGGGGGGCTTCCCCCGGTAAGCGAGGAGATAAAAAGCCAGGTTTTTTCTGAGCTGACCTTGCGCCACCTCAAAAGCAGCGGCATCATTTATGGCACCCTGGCAGGCGTCGAGGCCTGGCAAGATGCCGGATTGGCAATACCAGCTCCGGAGACAGCCCCCGATTGGGAGAGCGGCTGCGTATTTGGGGCAGGCATGACGAGCATGGAAGCCATCCGCGACGGGGTGGAGTTGATCGATAGCGGTCGGGTCAAGCGATTGGGCAGCCGCATGGTGGAGCAAGGCATGGCCAGTGGGCCTAGTGCCTACCTCGGGGGTATGCTGGGCCTGGGCAATCGGGTCAGCACCAATGCCTCGGCCTGCGCTACCGGCACCGAAGGACTGCTGTTGGGCTATGAGCGTATTGCGCAAGGAGGGGCCCGCCGCATGCTGGTAGGCAGTTGCGACAGCTCGGGGCCGCACGTATGGGGCCCCTTTGATGCCATGCGGGTGCTCACCCGCAAGTACAACCATCAGCCTGAAGCCGCCTCGCGCCCCATGAGTGCCTCGGCCAAGGGCTTCGTGCCGGGCGCAGGCGCAGGTGCTCTGGTGCTAGAAAGCCTGCCGAGCGCTCAAGCCCGTGGCGCGACCATTTACGCCGAGGTGCTAGGCGGTGCGGTCAACAGTGGTGGACAGCGACAGGGTGGCTCCATGACCGCCCCCAATCCCCAAGGGGTGCAGCGCTGCATCGATCAAGCTCTGCGAATGGCTCGGGTTTCTCCCCCAGAAATAGACCTCATCTCCGGGCACCTCACCGCCACTATGGGCGACCCGCTGGAAGTGAAAAATTGGCACAGGATATTGGGGCGAACCGGCCACGATTTCCCTTATCTTCATTCGCTCAAGGCGCTCATTGGCCACTGCCTCAGTGCCGCCGGATCCATCGAGCTGGTGGCTCTGGCCCTGCAATTGCACCGAGGGTTTATCCATGCTTCCCTCAACTGCGAAGATTTACACCCAGAAATCGAGGCCCTGGTAGACCCAAGTCGTATTCCGCAGGCTTGTCTGGAGAGATCGGTGCAAAAGGCCATCAAAGCGAGCTTTGGTTTCGGAGATGTCAATGCTTGTGTGGTGCTGTCGAGGTACAGTGATCAATGATCAGTGATCAATGAACAGTGATCAGTGATCAGTGATCGAGGTGATCGGATAACCTTGATCACCCCCGATCACCTCGACCACCCCGACCACCTCGACCACCCCCGGCCACCCCGATCACCCCCGATCCCCTCGATCACCCCGACCACCTCCGATCACCCAGATCACCCAGATCACCCCGATCACCCCGACCACCCCCGATTACCCCCGATCACCCCCGATCACCCCCGATCACCCGAGATCACCCCGATCACCCCGAGATCACCCCGATCA
>CAYVAP010000413.1:0-4961 GCA_964449365.1 uncultured Bacteroidia bacterium | reverse complement strand
CGGGGTGATCGGGGTGGTCGGGGTGATCGGGGTGATCGGGGTGGTCGGGGTGATCCAGGGTGATCGGGGTGATCCAGAGTGTACGATCACCTCGATCACTGATCATTGATCACTGATCACTGTTCATTGATCACTGATCACTGAAGCCGGTTTGCCGTGCAGCACTTGCTCGTAGATGCCCATCAGGTCGCTGAAAATCTTGTCGGGATCATTGCGAACGATGCCCCGCTCACGGGCTTGACGGCCACATTCAGCGGCCACCTCTGGATTTTGCAGAAAGTCCGCGATGGCTCCAGCCAAGGCGTAAGGGTCGCCGTCCTGCACCAGCAGGCCGTCCTGGTTATTTTCGATCAGGCTGGGGATGCCGCCCACGTTGGTAGACACCACAGGCACGCCCATGAGCATGGCTTCGCAGACGCTGTTGGGGCTATTGTCGATGTGCGAAGGGTGCACGAATACGTCGCAGGCCAGCAGTTCTTCTACCAGTTGGTCGGGGGTCTTGTTGCCCAGCAGATGCACGCCATGGTCAGCGGGACGGATGCCGGTGTGCCTTTCGAAGATCTGGGCCAGGTCGTTGTCGGGCTTGATGCCGGCCAAGCGCCATTCGAGGGGCTTGTCGAGCATGGGGCTGAGCAGCTTGGCTGCTTCGAAAAGGGTGCCCAGGCCCTTGTAGATGTTGCCGCGGATGGTGGTAAAGAGGCGGTAGCGGTCGCGGGCCTGATGTGATTGCCAGGTGGCTTCGTAAAAGGGGTCGCGCATCACCTCATCGCAATGAAAGTACTGCGAACCCGGCGAGAGGGTCATGGCCAGGCGGCGATCCCAGTCGGTGCGCCCAGTGAAGTATTGGCAGCCTTGAAAAATGCGCTGCTCGCGCTCGGCGACGTTGAGGGCCCGGCGATATTTGTGCTCCCAACTGTGCCCCTTGAGGCGGTCCAGGCGGCCCTCATACTTGCGCACCTCTTCCGCGCTGATGCCTGCGTACCACTTACGGGCATAAACCGTGAGGTTGCCCTGAATCCACAGCAGCACCGGCACGTCCACCTGCGAAATCAGAAGCCCGTAAGAGCGCTCCGAACCAAAGACGTGTATCACGTCGGGCTTGAATTCTGCGACGATCTTCAGGAAGTATGCCACCTCCGCATCTGGCTCGATGCGTCCCTTGATGCGGTCACGCATCTTGCGCCACTTGCTAGTGCCTCGGTAGGCGGGGTAGCCATAGTAGGTGCTGTCGTTGAAGTGAAAGGTCTGCACTTCATCTGTTTTCCAGGGAAACACCACCGCGCAATCGATGTCGGGGGCTTCGAGCATCTTCTTCTCCAGCGATTCGATCCAGCCCCCACCCACGGTGGGCTGGCCCATGAGGGGTTCAGTAGCCAAGGAAGGAGTATTAGTAAACCAAAGGACGCGCATGGGGGAAAGTTGGGAGTTGGGAGTTGGGAGTTGAAAGTTGAGAGTTGAGAGTTGGAAATTGGCCTAACAGGACAGTGATCAGGATGATCTCTCGCAGCACAGCGATCTCACCTCTCGCAGCGCAGCGGTCTCACCTCTCACCTCTCGCAGCACAGCGGTCTCACCTCTCACAGCGCAGCGATCTCTCCTCTCACCTCTCGCAGCACAGCGATCTCACCTCTCACCTCTCACAGCGCAGCGATCTCTCCTCTCACCTCTCGCAGCACAGCGATCTCACCTCTCACAGCGCAGCGATCTCTCCTCTCACCTCTCACAGCACAGCGATCTCACCTCTCACCTCTATTTATTCCAAATACCGGTGGCCCGGCCGTTAATGATTTTATCGAATTGGATCGGTCCGAGGACAGCGCCATAGAGCATGCACACGATGGTGGCAAGGATGATGCCTGCCGTGCCTAGGCCCAGGGTCGAGGCAAAAAAGATCGATAGCGGGATATTGAGCAACCCCCCGATGAGCGAAGAGACTACCTGCAGGCGCACCTTGCCGATGCCGTTGACGAACATGACGTAGATGCTGCCATAGGATAGGATCAACACGTAGGCCCACATCAATACCGAGAGCAGCCAGTAGATATTGCCTTCGACTTCGGGTACCCAGATTTTGTACACCAGGGGCGAAGCGATGAGCATCATCAGACTGCCCAGCGCCATGTTACGCCAGACTTTTTTGAGCCCCTTGTTGGTGCGCTTGATCCAGGCCCAGTCGCCCTGGGTGTAGGCATCGGTGTAGGCCGACCAGAAGGGTATGGCCACGATGCCGAAGATCCGGGTAATGATCCCAAAATACTTGTGGGTGATGGCGTAGGGAGTCACGGCCTGCGGCGAATAGAGATGCGAAATGATCAGGTTGTCGGTGGTGAAGAGCACAATGCCGATGATCTGAATCACAAAGAACTGCGAGCCGAGCGAGATCAGGTCTTTGGCGTGCCGAAAGTCCACCAACCGCGGGGAGGGCAACACCTTGCGGTATTTGCGCCCAAACATCCACAGGCTGGCCCCGATCAGCACCAGCAGCGGTACACCACTGAGTGCCCAGGCCAGGCGCAGCAGCGAGCCTTCGGTGGTGTGGGTCAGGACAAAGACCACCACCAGGGTCAGAATGCTGCCCACCAAGTTGATCGTGCCTACCACAGCGGGCCGCTGATCGGCTACCACCACGGTGTTGATCAGCTTTAGGACGAAGTTGAGGCAGAATAGCACCCAGGTAACCTGAGCGGCTCGCCGCACATCGATTTCGTAGCCTGAGGGTACATTTAATATGCGCTGCCAATCCAGCAGCGGCTCTATGACAAAGTACCCCCCGATGAGCAGCAGCGCAATCAGCCCCATGATGGCATAGGTGGTGCTGAGGTAGGTCCGGGCCAGCAGCAAGTCACCCTTGGCCAGGGCCTCGGCAAACTTGTTGCGCAGGCCATTGTCCAGGCCAATGTCAAAGAACCGGAACCAAGAGACCACCGAAAAAAGGGTCATCCAGATTCCATAGATGGTTTTGTCTACATATCCGATCGTCAGGGGTACCAGCAAAAACGAAATCAAAATACCCAAACCCTTAACGATGAAAGAAACCTTGATGTGTTTTTTGGCTTTGGCTATGCGTTTTTCATCATCTGGTTGTCCCTTAATCCAAGTAAACAGTTTTGCAGTCGTTTCAGAGAGGAAGGTCATAAAGGTGAAAAGTCGGTTGTGAGCAGTGCATGGGTCCAAGGGGCTAAGCGATTCTTACCTTGAACATACGAATTTTCCTTTTCGACCCTTGGTTTCTGAGGCTTCAATGGCAGCAATTGCCCCTTCACCGGAGGGAAATTATCGACCACTGAATCAAGTGCCTATTCAAAAATTGCTGCCTCATAGCAGCAAAATGATCTGATAGTCGCGGGTTTCGGCCACCACCTTGGTCTCTCGCCCCGCCAGATAGGTCGCTACAACCTTTCCCTGGTCGTAGCCACTAAAGGCCTTGAACCACACCAGCACCGTCTTGGGGTGCCGCTCCAGCACTTCGGCCAGCAACTCGGCACTGTGGGGGGGCAGCATCATCGCCTCGGTGGCGGGCTTTTGTTTGGGATCGGGATAGTCGAAATAATCCTGCTCAAAATCCAGCCCGTAGTAATACCCCACCATCCAGTTGGTGGTCCAGGCTACGGGGCCATGGCCTGCGGCGGTATATTGTCTGGCTTCGGCCACGGCTTCGCGCGCCCCGCGCTTCTGATAGGCGGGATCGACGCGCAGCACCCCGGCCGAGACCAGCCAGCACAGCGCTAGGGTGGTACCCAAGCTCAGGGTAGCGTAGCGGTTTTGCTTCCACAAAAAGATCAGTACCTCACTGAGGTAGAGCACAAAGAAAGGATAGAGATACACCGCGTGTCGCCCCCAAAACTGAAACTGCACCACGTAGGCCACTGCAAAAAAAGAGGCCAGCCCTACCAGGAGACTGATCAGCATGGGGTTGGTAAGCAAGCGATTGCGATCCTGATGCCGCAACACCAGCAGCCCGAGGCCGATGATCACTAGGGTGAGCGGAATCATGAAAGGTAGCCTTTCGGTGATCAGCTCCAGGCTGAGATCAGCCTTCATGGCCTCGCGGGAGGGCCCCAGGCCATTGAAGCCAAAAAACTCATACAGCACGAAGCCCAAATTGGCCAGACTGGGAAGCTCTTTGACCCCTCCTGCGCCGCGCAGTAGCGTCTCCACGTAGTACAACAGCATGCCGCCACCAATCAGAGCCAGTCCGACCAGGGCCGGCCACCAAAGGCTGAGCAAATCGGCCAGGCGATAGCGTTCCCGAATAGCACGTAGCACCAGATACACCAGCAGCGGCAGCATCAGGAAGTAAAAAAGCATGTTGAAGGTGAAGCCCAGGCCAGCCGCCACCAGGGTGAGCCACACCCCCTGCCTTCGCTCGCGGGGTGCCCCGTCGAGGCTCTGCATTACCCCAACCAAACAAAGCCCCCCCAAGGCTAATACCGCCGTGGTGGAGCGGGCCTCGTCGAGGTTGTACCATACGAAGGGGCTCAGGGCCACCAATCCGATGACCAGCCAGCGTTGTTGGCGCGATATCGGTAGCCAGGCCAGCCCTAGCAGTAGGGCCAGCAAGAAGGGCCAATTACTCATACGCAAGGCCCACTCACTGGCTCCGACCAGCTTTTCCCAGCCCCACATGTACAGGATGTAGCCAGGCATTTGCGACTCAGAAAAAGTTGTGGTGGTGAGCTCTTGCCAGACAGCGGAAAGCGTAGGCTGCCCAGCGAAGAAAGAGGTAGTACCTTCATCGAACCACAGGCTTTCGCCCGTGATCGGCAGCAGGCAGAGCAAGGCGGCAGCCAGGGCGGCCCAACGGGGAGCGGGCAGCGCACGTGCGAGGGACATGGAGGAGCGTTCGTGATGGATGATTCGGAAAAGATAAACGCCTAAGTAACAGTCGAAAAATAACTTTCCTTTTTCCATTTTCATACTACTGGACATGAGCCTTTGGCGCGTTCGTTTTTGGACAAGAT
>CAYVAP010000412.1:0-4964 GCA_964449365.1 uncultured Bacteroidia bacterium | reverse complement strand
ATGGCGAAGCTAATCGAATGCTCCGAGGAGCCTTGGGTGATGAGGATGGCGTTGATGTTTTTGACCGAGAGCACGCTGAAGAGACGCGCTGCGATGCTCGAAGCGCCAAAGAGGCCACTGCCCTCTAGGGTCATGAGGGAGATATCGCCGATGGAGGCGATGCCTTTGACGGAGCTCTGATAAGGCTCAGGATGATCGGAGACTAGGGTACCATCCGCTACCGGGTTGAAGGTGTTTTTGATGCGGATGGGAATCTTCTTCTCCAAAGCCGGAATGATGGTGGGCGGATAGATCACCCGCGCACCAAAATGCGACATCTCCAGCGCCTCTTCGTAGCTCATGCTGGTTACGGGAAAAGCCTGACGCACACTGCGCGGATCAGCGGTCATGACCCCGTCTACATCGGTCCAAATCTGGATTTCATCGACATCGAGGGCTGAGCCAAAGATGGAGGCGGTGTAGTCGGAGCCGCCCCGGCCCAGGGTGGTGGTGATGCCGTCGCGAGTAGCCGCGATGAAGCCGGTCACCACGGGCACCTGCTCGGGATGCCGCGCCATGAAGCTGCGGATATTGTCGTAGGTTTCATCCACAAAGATTTTGGCCCCACCATAGTTGTCGTTGGTCTTGATCAGGTCGCGAGCGTTGGTAAATACCGCTGGCGTACCCGTGCTGTTGAGCACCTCGGCGATGATGAAGGCCGAGCTCCGCTCCCCAAAGCTCTGGATGTAGTCGAGGGTGCGGGGCGTGAGGTCGCGGGTGAGGTATAGCCCTTGCAGCAAGTTGCCCAATCCTCCTTGCCCCTGGATGATTTCCTGCAAGATGGCCGGGTGGCGATCCTCGTTTTTCACCAGGATATTGACCACCTCTCGATGCTTGTTGGAGAAAAACTCTAAACCTCCTTGGTACTCCTTGCTGCCCGAGGCAGCCAGTTTGCTCATTTTGATCAGCAGGTCGGTCATGCCGCCCATAGCCGAGACCACCACGGCAAAGCGTTCGCCCCGACGATGATAATCGCGGATGATATCGGCCACCTGATTGATGCGTTCAGCATTGGCGACAGAGGAACCACCGAATTTGAGAACTTTCATGCAAAGGGTCTTCAGAAATCAGAGATGCGCCCAAAGATAGAAGCCTCAGGTCAAAAATCTACAGATTTGTTGATTTGGTGGCCTCGTGCTATCCCCTACTCCACGATCTCGATGCCTTTGTTTTTGTAAAAAGCAAAGTAGCCTTCGAAGGGCTTCGCTTTTTCACTGGTGTCGGGATACACCCACACCCCATCTGGCACCATGTGGCCATCCACGGCCAGATGAAAGTAATCAGCCTGGCCTTTCCAGGGACAGGTGGTATGTCGGTCGCTGGGACGAAGGTAATCGCGCTTGATGCTACTGGGCGGAAAGTAGTGGTTGCCTTCCACCTGGACAGTTTGATCGCTCTCGGCGATGATTTGACCTTGAAAAATGGCTTTCATACCTATGATGATTGAATAATGGTTGAAATATTCCAATAAAGACCCAAGATAAACCCGCGATTAGCGAAAAAGTTCTCGATCTGATCATGGCTCGGATGGGCTCCCCCCTATCACGCCCAGCTTGAAAATCCGCTTCATGCGATCTGATTCTCTCATTTTGTCTGGTAGTATGTCCATTGAGGCGGGGATTTTTCGGGAAAAAATGCACTTGAGGCTTATCAAAACAGGGCAAAAAACCTATCTTTCAGATCCAAAGCCTCAGAGACATGACCTTGACCTTTGACCAAAAACCAGTAGACCTCTACGTGCTCAGCCTCTATGTGGGATGGGATGCACCCGAGCGGCGGCAGTTTCGGCGCATCAGCCATACCCTGCCCATCTTGGTGCTGATCGGGGTGACGGCCTGGCTGATCGGCCAAGAACAAACGGACTGGCTGCTACTGGGAACCATTGCGGTGCTGGCGGTGGCTAGCGTTTATCTGATGCCAAGGCTGGTGCGCTGGATGCAGACTCGCCGCATCGACAACATGATCAGGCGCCATCCTCGTCCGGAGCTGTTGGTGGGGCCGCGCCAGGTTACCTTCGACGAAGCAGAACTACGTATGCAGGTAGAAGATCAGGTGTCGGCTTATCCCTGGGCAGGCATGAGCCGCTGGGTGGAGCTACGCGACCACTATCTGATATTCGTCAAGGCCAACGTGGCACTGGTAATTCCCAAATCTGCCTTTGCCGATGGCCAGCAAGAGCAGCAGATGGTGGCATGGTTGACCCAAAAGCTAGGTCAGTAGCGGCGACACATGGTCTGAGTGAAGCAATAGCAAAAACCGGAAGATTTCTACTGAAATCTTCCGGCGCATTGTGATAACAATGAAAACGTAATTGCGTAGCTTGCCTTATTTGCGAATGGCATCGCGAGCAGCGTCTACACGCTCCTCCAGGCTACTCTTGAGCGAATCCCAGCTATCTTCGGTCGCAGTTTTCAGCTTTGCGATCTCCGCTTCGAGCTCTTGGCGCTGCTTCTTAAAAGCATTGATCTGCTTCTGTACAGACTCCTTAGCCGCGCCATTGAGGCTTGCAGCTTTGGCTTCAAGCTCGCTCACTTTGCTGTCAATCTGCTTGAGGGTCTGATCAGCTTCGCGATTGTAAGCATCTCGCATCTCTTCCCAGCCATCCTTGGCACCTTTGGCGCGACCCACTAGGCTTTCCCAAGTGGAGCGACCAGCGTCAGCGATCTGATCGGCCCAGACAGCTAGATTTTGACCAGCTTTAGAGATGGCCTCTTCGGTACGCATCGACCAATCTTTCTGCTCTTCTTCGACCTTGGTCAGCAGTTCTTCAAAAGCTTGCTGCTTATCAGCCGATACGCTCTTAGCATCGCGAATCGTTTGAAATTCCTTGGCTAATTCCTCGCGGCGAGCAGTGATTTCCTCGACTCGTTTATCAAGCTCTTCGATTTGGTCTACCAGCTTGTTGCGCTGCTGCACAGCCTTCGACTCGGCTTGATATAGACGAGAAATCAACTTCTTGGTACGTGGTTCGAGTTCAGACTGGGGGGTATGCACGACGTCCATGTGGTTTGATATATTTGATGGGGCGAATACGAATAAAACCAGCTAAGTCATCTGCAAATAGCAAAATAGACGTAGCTTTCACAAGATTATACCTTCAAACGGCCCAAATTGTTTTAGCTAGGCTGCATTTTTCCATTTACCGAAACAGGTACCTATGTTCATATTTTCACATTTTTCGGCTTTATGCCAACTAGCTCAAAACGACGTTGCTAGGTGCTACTCAACATCGGGGTAGAAGGGAAAAGATCCACTACATACAAGAAATTGGCCGACCAACAAAAGGGAAACCGGCACTTTTGGCCTCATTTCCCTCACCGCATCAGCGTCACACTCCCCTTTCGCAGCACCCGACTCCCATCCGGAAACTCGATCTGCGCCACCCAGAAGTACACTCCCTCCGGCGCTGGCTCGCGCCGTAGCGTTCCATCCCAACTGCCCGCTGGCTGGTTTAGCGGCCAGTTCTCACGCACAAAGACCTCCCGGCCCCAGCGGTCGTGAATGCGCAAGCTACGCAAGGTGCCCGGGTTGGGGCTAGCGATGAAAAAGCGATCATTGAAGCCGTCCTGGTTAGGGGTGAAAACCGTCGGAATGGTCAGCGTACGTGTGGTATCTACCGCGATGCGCACCGTGTCGCGGGCCAAGCAGCCGTTGCCATCCTCCACCTCAGCCCACACCTGCGTGTCAAATAGCGGGCGCAGCGTCTGGCTCAGGCAGGCGTCGCAGGCCAAGGTTACCCCGCTCCCACTGCCCCACTCCATCCGCTGTAAAGTCGCGGCGTTGTGGTCGGCCAGCAAGGTGATAGCTACGCCCTGCTGCGTACTGCGGTCCGGCCCCAAGTCAAGGGTGAGCGAATCTGCCGCCCGGCGCACCATCAAAGTATCGCGTACTGTATCGCAGCTCTGGGTCAGCGTAACCACATAAGCGCCCGGCTCGACCACCTCGATCTCAGGGCTGGTCGCCCCCGTGTTCCAGCGCAGCGTTGCCTGGGTGCCCGCCGGCTCAGCCACCGCGCGCAGGCGCAAGCGTCCCCCCCGGCACAGCACCGGCCCCCCTTCGATGCGTACCGACAAAGGCCGCAGGTCAAATATCGCCGCATCGCCCGACGCGTCCGAGCGAATCGCCGTGCCCAGCCCCCAGGGAAGGCTGTCCAGCGTCGCCTGGCTAGCCCAAGTACCCGCGAAGCCTGCTTCGAAGTCAAAGCTCAGCCGCAGCACCGACTGCCCCAAGCGCAGAAAGCGAATCGACAACTCTACCACGCTGTCGTTCACCAGGGTAAAATCGCTACTGCGCGGCACCTCCAACACATGGCGCAAGCGCAGTCCCAGCGGCAGGGTATCGCGCAGATGCAGGTTTTGGTAAATGAAGCCTGCCTGACTCTCGACTTCGTAGCTCACCACCAAGCTGTCGCAGGCTGTGAGCTGCGTGGCCGAAAGCTCTTTGCGCACACGCACCCGGTAGGGACAAGAGCAGCCATCAGCCAGTCCTGAGGCATTGCCGTGCCCCAGGTCCTGCACGGTGCCCTGCCCGGCGTCAATGCGGAAGAAGTTTTCCGCTGAGCCCCCGCTGGGGCTGCCGTAGCCCCACAGGTCATTGTTTTCATCAAAAAAGAACGCCTGCATCGACACGCTGCTCAGAGCCGGGTAGTTGTACGAACTGACCAGCCCGCTGCCGATCTGCACCAGGCTACCCCGCTGCTCATCAAAGCCATACAGCACCCCAAAGGCCGGACTGTAAGCCGCCGCTGTGACCTCCACCGGCTCCACGTTGATGATGGCATTTTGCCCCGCCCCAAAACCCTGCACCAAGTTAATGGCGTGGGTCTGCTGATCGCGCCCTGTACTGGCGTCGTGCCCCATCACGGTGAAGCGCATCCCCGCCGGACTCATAAAACCCGCCGTGTAGGTGAGGGTGGGATCGAGCTG
>CAYVAP010000411.1:0-4973 GCA_964449365.1 uncultured Bacteroidia bacterium | reverse complement strand
CACCCACATTGGTGTATGCAAGTGCCGTGGAGCTGTTCCGCGATGAAGCCATTGCCTATGCCCAGCAACTGATGCGAGATGGGGTGCCCACTGAGCTGTATGTAGCCCCTGGTGTCCCGCATGGAGGGGAAGGTTTTGTGCCCACGGCCAGGGTTTCCCAGACCATCAACCACCTCTTTGTAGATGCGCTGAAGCGGGCTTTTTCCATCAACTAACCACTTAACAAGGCCGGGGTAGAGGCCAAGCCACAGCTGTATCACCACGAGCATCTTCAGGTAATAAACGGGGTACAATTTTACTGGAGCGATGTGGAGGTCCTGGGCGTTATCGATCGGCATTGCTTCCGAGTAGAAGCCACTGAAGACGGCAAAACCCGGTTCATTCACTCCGACCAAGCCTTGGGGGGCATAACCTGGCTATTGGGAAAGCAGTTCATGAAAGGCCAATTGGGCATCTACCCCATCTTCAACCGCTCTTTGAAAGCTGATGTGGAGAGAAGGTTTCCTCAATCATAACAATAACCATCATGTTAGAACCACTCGAAGTATACATCAGCGCCCAGAAGACCGTGGCCGGTTACTTTATGGGGTTGGGGGTTTTTCTCCTGGTCATGGCGGTTTTCTTCCACTTGGCAGGCTCCAATCCCCTGCTACATGGATTGCGAACAGGGCTGTTCGTGGTGGGCTTGCTCGGTTTGGCCAATGGCTATGGCTACCGAGTGGCGGAGGTACAACTGCTCAAAAAGCAAACCGAGCGGTTTCAGCAAAGTCCCGCTCAGTTTCATCAGGTAGAAACCGAGCGCATGGCCAAGGTGGTCAAGACCTTCCCCTATTACCAGATCGGGTTCATCGTTGTTATCACCGGTGCGCTGATCGCCATTTTCTTCCTGGAAACTCGGTTCGTGCAGGGCATTCTCTTCGCGGTAATCATGTTTCTGCTGGGGAATATGATCATCGAGAAGCTCTCGCAAACCTCCATCGACCACTATTTCGGGCAGTTGGCGAATCTTTGATCCCATGGGAAGCATGCGAGGATTGCGCGCGCCTGCGAGCAGCTCGCAGGCTTCCCATCCACCTCTCATTCTCATTGCATGATGAAACATATCACGTTTGTATCACTGGTTTTCTTGCTGTGGTTTTCCTTCAAGGCTCAGGCCCAGTACTGTACGTCGGACAACCGCTTTACAGAAGCACAATACTTCTATAACCGCGACATTACCACCGTCACCGATGTGGTTTACGGACGTGCCAACGATTATGAGGGCAATCCGCAGGATTTGCTAATGGATATTCGGTATCCTTCCGGAGCCCATGAAACTTTGAGCCAACGCCCTTTCATATTAATGATTCATGGCGGTGGTTTTACCGATAACAGCAAGGAGTCAAAAACCATTGCCAGTAGGGTGATGACGCAAAGAGGCTTTGTGACGGCTGCTATCAATTATCGCTTGGGTTACGATGACACCCAATCTGATGATGGGCTGTACTACGCTGCTTATCGAGCTCAACAAGATGCTTTTGCAGCATTGCGGTTTATCGTAGCACATGCCGACACTTTCGGCATTGATACCAACTGGATATTTGTAGAAGGAAGAAGTGCAGGCGCCTCGACAGCTTTGAATTGTGTTTTTGCCGATGAATCAGCGTGGGAAGCTACCTTTCCAGGTATCATAGATCGGTGGGGACCATTAGATTCTTCTGGCAATGCATTAAGGCATAACTTCGATATCAAAGGCGTGAATAGTGATTGTGGCGCGACCAATCAAATGGCCATAGAGCCATCAGACATGGTGCCGATGATCATGTTTCATGGCGAGTTTGATCATTTAGCGCCCATTGATACTTCAGAAGAAGGATTGGCCGGCTCAAGGTTTATTCACGAAGCATTAGTAGCAAATGGCGTATGTTCCGAACTGGTGGTAGATTCTGCAGGCGGGCATTGTCCCCATCCGCGAGATTTCAGAATGAAAAGGGCGGCCTGCTTTTTCAAGCGTTTGATGTGCAACGCGTGTACCAGTAGCTACCTGCTGGAAGAAGTGCCAGCCGCTTGCCAAAACATCACCACGGGATGGGGCGATGCTGACCGCAGCGAGAACCTCATTCAAATCTACCCCAACCCAGCCGCTGACTACCTGACCATCAGCGGAGCGCGGCCTGGGAGTCAGGTGGACATTTTCAGCGCCACCGGGCGGCTGTATCAGCGCGTCGCCATGACCGGCGACGAGCAAACGGTGGAGGTCTCCGCTTGGCCGGCAGGGATGTATGGCCTGAAGATCCAGCAGCCAAATGGTCGTTTTGAAGTGTACAAATTCCTCAAGCCATGAGTTGAGCCTCGTTTTCGTCAACGTGTGGATGACCAGTCGCGAATTTTACCATTAATATACCCTACCATGAAGGTAACCAAAAGCATGTATGACCGGGAGCTTCAGTCCGCTTATGGCATGGGACGCTTCTTGGCCTCCACGGTTGCTAGCAACTGGGGTGTGAGCTTTTTCAATCTGGCTGCTGGTACGCTCAAAGGCACCGACCAAGGCATGGCCTCACGCCCAGCTACCCTTTCCGTTGTGAATTCCGAATCACGAATTTCGAATCTTCCCCCTCCCATCCCATGGCCCCAAAAAACCTACGTCAATGGTGGCAACGACCCCGCAGCCTCAATGAGCGCAGCGACGACCGAAGCGTGTCGTTTCTGGAGCTGTTTTACGACCTGGTCTATGTCGCACTCATCGCCCAGATCTCGCATGACCTAGCCGAGCGCCTGACCGAGTGGGAGGAAATCCTGCGCTTCATCAGCATCTATTTCCTAGTCTGGTGGGCCTGGCTGAATGGCACCCTGTACCACGAGCTACACGGCAACGATGACCTCCGGACGCGGGTGCTGACTTTCGTCCAGATGATCGTCCTGATTGCCATGGCCATCTTCGAGCACGAGGTGTTCGGACCCAATTTTGCGGCCTTTTCCCTCTCCTATGCGTTTTTCCTGGCCATTCTGGGGGTTCTCTGGTGGCGTACCGGGGTGCATGATCCGGCCCATCGCCCGCTGTCCACGCCCTACGCCTGGATGTTTGGGGTGATGACGGCCCTGTTTGTGGCGTCGGCTTGGGTGGAGTGGGAGATCGGGTATCTCATGTGGGTGGTCGCCATCTTGCTGTCGGTGGTGGTTCCTTTTGCCAACGCGTACCTGCCCCGTCATGGCGAAGCCACCCGGCGACAAATCGAGCTCAGCACTGAGGCTAAGCCCTCCCTGGTGGAGCGTATGGGGCTGCTGACCATCATCGTGCTGGGCGAAGTGGTGGTGGGCATCGTCGCGGCGGCCGCCGAGCAGCCCATGCAGCCGAGGCTGGGCCTCCAGGTGTTGCTGGCCACCCTGATCGCCATCGCCATCTGGTGGCTATACTTTGACCTGGTCTCTCATCGCCGGCCCCAAAAGGGCAGGGGAAACTATGCCCTGTGGCTGTACGCCCACCTGCCCATCACGTTGGCCATCGTCTTCATCGGCAGCAGCCTCAAGGATATTCTGCTAGGAGAAGGGCAGGCGTTTTCGCAACTTAAGGATGTGTTGTTGATCTCCGTAGCCGCTTGGCTGGTGTGCGTGGTGCTGCTGGTCGAAAGCCTCCCCAAGACGGATCCGACCTACCGCCGCATCGCGCAAAATGCCCAACTGACCATGCTGCTGGCTAGTGGT
This sequence comes from uncultured Bacteroidia bacterium, assembly GCA_964449365.1. Lineage (GTDB taxonomy): Bacteria > Bacteroidota > Bacteroidia > J057 > J057 > CAYVAP01. The sequence continues at coordinate 1,289 of CAYVAP010000411.1, read as the reverse complement.
CTCCTGCTGACGGGGATGCTGGTAACGGTATCGCCTTTGGTCTTGCTGGCTGGCGTGGTTTTTCTGTTGTTTTTACCCATCGTGGTGTCGCTCATCACCTGGCTGAATGCCCCTTCTTCAACCCCCCATCGACATGGATAATACCCTCACCATCCGATCCGTTACCCAGGGCCACCAAGTATTGGGGCTGCCCAAACCCAGACACCCGCTGGTCTCGGTGGTGAAAGCCAGCGAAGTCAAGCCGACGGTTGATTTTCAGGGCGTCAGGATCGTTTCAGAGCTGTACCAGATTCATTACAAAGAGATGGGATGCGGCTCCCTCTCCTACGGCCGCAGTTCTTACGACTACGAAGAGGGTACCCTGGTTTTCATCGCCCCGGGGCAGGTGGTGGGGTATGGGGAAAGCACCGAAACCGAGGATGAGGCCTCGGAAGTCTGGACCCTGGCCTTCCACCCCGACTTGATCCGAAAGTCAGAACTGGGAGCGCAATTTAGCCGCTACACCTTTTTCGACTACGAGGTGAACGAAGCGCTTCACCTCTCGGATGAAGAAAAAAAGACCATCGAGGAAATCCTGGGGAAGATCGTCGAAGAATACAGCCAAAACCTGGATCGCCACAGCCAGCACCTGATCAACGCCAACCTCAAGCTGTTGCTGGACTATTGCCTGCGCTTTTACGACCGGCAATTCTACACCCGCAGCAACCTCAACAGCGACGTGGTCTCCAAGTTCGAGCGCCTGCTGCATGACTACTACCAAACCGATCAGGCCGCCGAGCGGGGGATTCCCAGTGTCAGCTACCTGGCCCGCGAATTGAATCTTTCGCCCAACTATCTGAGCGACCTGCTCAAAAAAGAAACTGGCAAGACCGCCCAGGAGCACATCCACCTCTACCTTATTGAGCAGGCCAAAACCCGCCTCTTAAACTCCAACCTCTCCATCAGCCAGGTCGGCTATGCCCTGGGCTTTGCGTATCCGCAGCACTTCAGCAACTTGTTCAAGGCCAAGACAGGGATGAGCCCGCGGGATTACCGGAATGCGAAGGGAGGTTGAGGGGGTTTTCACAACCCCTCGATTTCCGCCCGACTCAAGCCCGTGAAGCGCATGATGGTCTCCACCGACTCGCCTGCAGCTTTCATCTGCTGGGCTACGCGGCGGATGCCCTCTTCGATGCCTTCGGCTTTGCCCTCTGCCTTGCCCTCTGCTCTCCCCTCTGCTTTGCCCTCCGCTTTCCCCTCCTCCCAGGACGTATCCACCACATTCTTCAAATCGCGGTAATACTTGAGGC
>CAYVAP010000410.1:0-4976 GCA_964449365.1 uncultured Bacteroidia bacterium | reverse complement strand
CGTTGTCGTTGCGGTACAATCGCACCTGAAGATTGGCGGCGTTGTCTTCTCCCAGATGAATCAGATCGGCAAAGCCGTCGTCGTCGTAGTCGCCCCAGGCCAAATGCCCCTCTCGCAAGGCTAGCAGCTCGGGCTCGTTGCGCGCCACAAAGCCTCGACTATTGGCATCGTAGAGGAACAATGCCGTGATGGCATCTCCTGCGGCATCCTCCCCGCTAAGGACTAGATCCATGAAGCCATCGTGATCGACGTCGGCCCAAGCCAACGCGCCTCCCCGCAGTGGCGGCAAGGGAGCAGCCGTCTGATCGAGCAGGGCCCAGCCCCCCCGAAACCCCAGGTTGCGGTAGATCAGGGTGCGAGGATCCTCGCCATCGAATCCCATCAAAGCCAAATCCTGGCTACCATCACGGTCGAAATCTGCTGCGGCTACCTGCGCATCTTGCAAGCCTGGCGCTTCGAAAAGAGAATCAGGCGAAAATACCCCATTGCCATCGTTGAGCAGTAGAATGGTCGTCTGGGCGCTACCTTGGCTTCCCACCATGAGTAGATCGAGAGCGCCATCATGATCGCTATCCACCCAGAGCAGGTCACCATCGGTGAGATCGGGCAGGGTGGCATTGGAGCGGTTATCGCGGGTGAGGTTGCCGTTGCCGTCGTTGCGGTAGAGTCGGCTGAGGGCCGTGCCGCCAAGGGTCTCTCCCATCAAAGCCAGATCGAGATCACCATCGCGGTCGTAGTCGGCCCAGGCCAGGGCGCTGTTGCGCAAGTTCTCGACAGCGGGATTGCCAAGGGGTTCGAGGCGATCCGTGCTCGATGCGTAGCGTAGCAAGCTGCTCGCAGCGTCATTGATACCAATGGCACCTGAGACCATCAGATCCAGGCGTCCATCGCCATTGGCGTCGCCCCAGTCGGCTTCGCCTTGAGCAAAGGCAGACACAGAGCTTCCCAGGGTGCGCAGGTTGAACGGCACAAAGTCAGGACGCTGATAGGTGAAGGGGATTCCAGACAAAAAGGCAGAGCCTTGGAAGTCAGGGTCGATGCTTTGTACCCCCCATTCGAAGCTACCCTCCGGAGGGGCAATCCACTTGTATACGTTACTCTGGCCCGCATTGCCGCGCTGCGCCAAGCGCCTGAGGCCACTGCCCAGGTCGGCTAGTGCCGGAACGAGGTCGTCTTGGCCTGCGCTGCTTCCGGCAAAAAGGTTGTAGGTGTAGCCGCTGTTGGCCGAGGGAGAGGTCCAGGAGAAAAGGACCGTATCGGCATCGATGCGTACCTGCGGAGTGGTAGGAGGAGCCGGGTCAGCGTTGAGGGCGCTGTCGACGTTGCGCAGCAGGCGAAAGACCTGATTGCCTCCCTCGGTGCGGCCCGAATAGACCAGATCTAGCTTGCCGTCCTGATTGTAGTCGCCCCAGGCCAGCCGTGCGTCTCGGGCGGAAATGATGGGATCGCCCAAGATCGGCTCTGGCACAAAGCTCGCGGCTATATCGTCGTAGCGGTAAATCAAGCCTGCCCGTCCTGTATTGCTGCGACCTACCTGGGCAAAATCCGCGTAGCCATCGTCGTTGTAATCGCCCCAGCGGGCATCGCCCAGGTCGACATCGGTAGGGCCCGGACTGGCAAAATTGGCCGCGAGGAAGCGACCGCTGCCATCGACATTGCGCAGCACACGGGTGTTGCGGTTGCCGTTGTTGAAACCGGTTACCAGCAAATCGGGGCGACCGTCGCGGTTGTAGTCAGCCACATCCAGCGAGCTGCGCTCGTAGGCAATGAGGTCGCCCAGGTTGGCCGCGCCCGTGATGCGCTCGAATGCGCCAAATCCCAAATTGCGATAAAGCCCTACTTCCTGCGCGCCATTGCCATCGCGGCCCATCACCAGCAGGTCTTCCAGTTGATCGCCCGAAAAGTCAAAGGTAGCGACGGCCCCCTCTGCCACCTGAATGAGGTCGAGCGCCAGGGGCGCGAAGGTGCCCGTACCATCGTTGCGGTACAGTTGGGTGAAAGGTTGGGTATTTTTTTGGCCGGAGAGCAGGAGGTCTTGGTCGCCGTCGTTGTCCAGGTCGAGCAAGGACAAATCGCCGCGCCGCACCGAGTCGATCACGATCGGCGCGGTGGCAAAGTTGCCGTTGGTGTTTAGGTAAAGATGTACCAGCCCTGTCCCGCTGCCATCTTCTCCCATGACCAGCAGGTCGGGATATTGGTTGGCGTCGACGTCTCCCCACAAGATGCGCGCCTGCCCCAAGGCGGTGAAGGATGCTCCGGAAGGCGCAAGGCTGCCGTTGGTATTTTCCAGCAGGTCGATCACATTGCTGCCGGCCGATTCTCCGGCTACCAGCAGGTCTAGGTCGCCATCGAGGTCATAATCGGCCCAAGCCAGCTCTCCTCCTTCCAGGCCATCGGGGCCGCTGAGGAAAAAGTCGCTGGAGTCGATGAACGCGGGGGCTTTGTATTCGAAGTTGGCGACGGCACTAAAGGGCGAGCCAGCAAAATCGGCATCCACGGCCTGTACGCGCCAGAAGTAAGCCCCATCTGGCAGATTGTGCAGGCGAAAAGCAGTGGTGTCATTGACCTTGCCGCGCGTGGTCAGGCGGCGGGTGCCATCGGAGAGATCGGCCAAGGGCGTGGCCAAAAAGGGCGAGGTGAAACCGCTGTTGTTGTCTAGCACAATCTCGTAAGAAAGCCCTGCGCGCTGATTGGTGGGATAGCCATTGGGTAAGTTCCAGCTCAGCTCCACATCATAGCCATCATAGCGGTGGGTAAGCGCCGTCGGCGTGGCGGGCTGGGCAGGGACCGTGCTGGGCTGAGGGTTGATGTTTTGAAACAGGGCAAAGGTGTTTTGAAAAGGCCCTACCCCACTGCGCCCGCATACCAGCAGGTCGAGTTGGGTATCGCGGTTGAAGTCGAGCCACTGGGCCTGACTGCCTTGGTTGACTGCGGGCAACGGGGTAGCCTGGATCACTTCGTCGACAAATTGCCCGGCGATTTCGTCATAGCGATAAAGGTGAATGCTACGATCGTCGATCGCGCTGCTGCCATCTTGCCCCGAAACGATGAGGTCCTGATAGCCATCTTCGTCGTAATCGCCCCAGGCCGCGCTCCCGTTGACGGTGCCGATGATGGGTGCATTGGCATTGACAAAGGCATTGCTGCCATTGCCACTAAAATCTTGGGTGTTGTGAAACACGCGGGCCGTGGGTCCACTGCTCCCTTCTCCTACCACCACCAGATCTAGCCAGCCATCAGCGTCATAATCTCCCCAAGCCAGGTCGCCCCGGGTGAGGTTGGGCAGGTTGGGCACCGTGAGATTGACAAACCCGCCCTGCCCATCGTTGAGGTAAATGCGAGTGTGGCGCACCCCGCCGTCAGCTTCCCCCATGATGGCCAAATCGAGCCAGCCATCCTGGTTGATGTCTCCGGTGGCAACTCGGCTAAATTTGAGATCGATCACGCCCAAGCTCCCCTGCGAAATGAGGTTGTTTTGGCGATTGTTGCGATGAAATACCGTGACGGCTTGCCCCCCCGCCCCTTCACCGGTCGCGATCAGATCTTGGTAGCCGTCGTTGTCATAATCGAGCCAGGCCAAATCACCATGATACAGGCCCTGCCCACTGTTGAGCTCGATCAGCAGGCTAGAGGCAGAAAAGGCCCCAAGGTTGTTGGTACGTACCCGAGCAAACAACTGCCCCGACTCCGACTGACCCATGAAGGCCAGATCGGGCAGGTTGTCTTGGTTGAGGTCGCCCCAGGCGATGGCGCCTTCGCTGAGATCGGGCAGCAGCACCATACTACCAGAATCGGGGAAAAATTCTTCATCTACGGCATCGTATCGGTATAGGGCAAAGACGCTGCTATCAGTGCCGACCCGGCCCATGATGGCGATATCAAGAAACCCATTGAAGTCGTAATCGGCGAAGGCCATGGCTGCCTCTTGCGGGCGAATGGGCAGAGCCAGGTTGAATTTTTCGTCGGTAACCTCTTCAAAGCTCGGATCTTCATAGGTAAACGTTTCGATGGGGGCAAAGGCCGATCCTTCGTGATCTTGATCGATGGCCTGGACGGTCCACTGATGGGTGCCCGCGCTCAGTCCCGCTAAGGTGTAGCTCGTGGCTTGCGAGAGATTGCCCAGGGTAGCCACTTTGCGAAAACCGTCGCTGAGCGCAGCTTGTGGAGAACGCAGCAAATCGCTGCTGCCTAGCTCGCGCAGCCACAAGTTATAGGAAATCCCCGCTTGGGTACCTGGAGTAGCATTGGTGGGCGGGGTCCAATTGAGTTGGACCTCAAAGCCGTTGATGGCATCCGTCAAGTTACCAGGCGGATTGAGGGTCAGGTTGGGATCGGTGTCGATGTTGCGAAATAGCTCGATGAACCGCGAGCCAGCGCGCTCCCCCAAGAGGGCTAAATCTAGCTTACCATCGAGATCATAGTCGCCCCAGTGGGCTCTGCTGCCATCACCCAGGTTGGTGAGGGTCTGGCTCGATAGCGCATCTTCTTCGAAGCTGAGTGTGCTGGGCAGCGAAGTCGTATTGCGAAAGAGATAGGTGGTATCTTCGATGGGATTGCCAAAACCATCGCGGGTATGGCTACCGGTCACGACCAAGTCTAGCCACCCATCGTCGTTGTAGTCGCCCAGATCGACGCTGCCCAAAAATAGCTCAGGCAAGGAGATATTCAGGCTTTGACGCGTAAAAGTACCAGAAGGGGCGTCGTACAAATAAACATCGGTGCCATTGTTGGGGGTACCACTGGGATTGCGGTTGCCGCTGATCACGAAGTCCAGCGCCCCATCGTTGTTGAGGTCGCCGAGGCTGAGGCCGCCCTGATGTAGCGGACTGGTGAGGGGGACACTGCTGCTGAAGGTCCAGGGCGACGTGCTGTGGGTGTTGAAGTAGACCGCTGCGGTCAGCAGTGGGGTCGTAGATCGCCGCCCCGAGAGGACAATGTCATCGTAGCCATCTTGATTGAAATTTGCGAGCTCGATC
>CAYVAP010000409.1:0-4984 GCA_964449365.1 uncultured Bacteroidia bacterium | reverse complement strand
TACTACATGGCCGAGGAGATGCTGCGGCTGCACCCAGGCGATCACGTGCTGGTGTATGCCGCCGCGGGAGGGGTAGGCACTTGCCTGGTGCAGCTAGCCAAGCACCGAGGCTGTGTGGTCTATGGTACGGCAGGCTCGTCGGCCAAGCTCAACTATCTGCTGGAGCAAGGGGTAGATCACCCCATCAATTATCGACAGCAAGACTTCGCCAAGGCCATTCGGGCCAAAGTGGGTAAGCGCGGCCTGGATGTCGTTTTCGATCCGATGGGTGGCAAGTCCATCCGTCAAGGCATGAAACTCCTCGGCCCCACCGGGCGCATGCTGGCCTTTGGTGGCTCTTCATTCATACCACGGCCCAGCCGCTGGGGAAAGCTCATCAACTTCCTCAACTATGGGGTTTATCATCCGCTGCAACTGCTGGGCTCCTCCAAAGGCTTGATCGGAGTCAATATGCTGGCCGTGGGCGATCATCGTCCCGAGGTCCTACATCGAGTGATGAACCAGACCGTTCGGCTTGCTGGCCAAGGGGTGCTACGACCTACCGTGGGGGGCATTTATCAGCTCGACCAATTCCATGAGGCGCATAAAGCCCTAGAAAATCGACAGACGATGGGGAAAGTGATGATTAAATGGTAATTCAATCTACTCAAATTGTGTGTTATTTTAAGTCGAAAGATTCGAAAATGTTGCGCCTTTGAATTTTCGAATTAAGTTAAAAATTATTGATATTTGTTTCGCAACTAAATACCGGACAATTTGCCATCGACTTGATCAGCACGATCTTGGGGATCATCCCAACACACATCGGTAGTCCTTGTTCGTTTGATTTACACCTGATTGATTCACGCGCATCTTAATTTTTCAACATCAATGAAAAACGTCCTCAAATCCCTCCTTGCCTTGTCTGTGCTAGCTATGCTGTCAGCTTGCTCGATCACTTTACCCGTAACGGCTACTAGCAATCCGGTCGGCTCCAAAGTGGGTCGTGCCAAAGCTACTACCCTGTTTGGCTACCTCGCCTTCGACGCTGACGCCGGCATCCAGTCTGCGGCTAAGAACGGTGGCATCACGAAGATCTCTACGGTTGATATCAAGACTGACAACATCCTGAACATCATCGTTACTTACGAGACCATCGTTACCGGTGAGTAAGCGGTGAGTGCTTTCAGTTTGGCCAAAGTCACACGACACACAGCAGAGGGCAGATCACTTCTGCCCTCTACATTTTGGTTCTTATGATCCGACCCTTCTTCCGCCTCACTGGCCTGATCCTTTTGCTATGGATGGCGCAAGCTTGCTTAGGGCCCCGACCCGCTTCTTCGCCCGGCGGAGGCAGCACCTACGTGTCATATTTTGCCGGGGAAGAAGGCACCCAATACTTCATCAAACCCCTCGAATTCAAAAATAGCGATGGTACCAAAGCTACCGTAGATGTCACCTTCCGTAGTCGAGATACCTTGGCTCCATCAGCTGAAGCTACCGTGAACATTTCCATTTTTCAGCCTGACGATAAGCCTCCTCGCGTCCCGGCCAAGGCATGGCTACAGCATGAGTCCCGCCGCGTCATGCTGCGCAACCCCAAGCGCCTGCTAGTGAGTCCGCAGAAGAGAACCGTCAACAACCGCTTTACTTCCACCTGCAACGCCAGGGAGCTCAAAGCCCTCTTCGAAGCCGCTACCTTCCAGCTCTACATGGGAGAAGTAGAATCCTCCGAAGGCTTTGTCCCTACCCGAAAAACCAAGAAGAAAATCGCGCAGACCCAGGCGGGCGTATTTCGCTGGATAAATTGATGAGAGGTTTTGAACTTTCTGCCTTTATTTGCTCTTTTGATTAACACCGTCATAAGTTATAACGACTTGTAAGCATGGGCATCAAAGAGCGTCGTCAGCGGGAAATCGAGGCCGTGAAGGCCGACATCATCGAGGCTACCCGCAAGCTAGCCACCACCAAGGGCTGGCCCAAGGTATCGATTCGCAAGATCGCCGAAGAGATCGAGTTTACCCCCCCGGTCATTTATGAGCATTACAAAAGCAAGGAGGCGATCCTCATCGAGCTGGAGGAAATCGGCTTTCGGCAGTTGCGCTACGCGCTCGAAGAGGCCAGGGAGTCGATCGCTGATCCGGGCGAACAGCTTCAAGCCATGACGGCTGCCTACTACGACTGGGCTTTTGCGCAGGCTGATCTGTACCAAGTCATGTTCAATCTGGAGGGCATTCGCTCTACCCCGCCGAGCAGCACTGCACTGCGCGAGGCCGGCAAGCCAGTAATCAACACCTTGCAGCAGTTGCACCTCTTCAAGGCTGAAGTAGAAGAGCTATTTTTCAATTGGTGGGGCATGGTACATGGCCACGTGTCGGTGGTGATGTGCGGGCAGGTCAGTGGCATGCACACCACCATCCGGCGCTATTTGCTGGCTGGGATGTCTCGCTTTCAAAAGGGCATGAGTTAAGGGACATTTCCACGCGCAATTGCTACCTTTGCGGCGCAGATACAAATAGCAGTTATGGTGGATTTCGAAACAGATGTCATTCAACGTAGCCATGCCGTGCCCGTGGTAGTAGATTTTTGGGCGGCCTGGTGCGGCCCCTGCCGGGTATTGGGTCCGGTGATCGAGCAGCTCGCTCAGGAGGCCAACGGCCGCTGGGAGCTGGTCAAGGTGGATACCGAGGCCCAGCAGGATATCGCACGGCGCTACCAGATCATGAGTATCCCGGCGGTGAAGATGTTTGTGCAGGGAGAGGTCGTGGCTGATTTTGCCGGAGCCCTACCTCGCCCACAGATCCAGAAATGGCTAGACCAGCATCTACCCGATCCACGCAAAGATCAGCTCGCAGAGATTCGCCTTCGGCTGGGTGGCCCCGATACGGCGCAAGCCTTGGAGACCCTGCATCAACTGGTGGCTCAGCACCCAGACTACGACGAGGCACGGGTGCTACACGCGGGGTTTCAAGTCCCCAAAGATCCCATCACGGCTCAGGATCAGGTGTCTGACATCAAAATCGGCTCCCCATACGAGGCCCAGGCCGAAGGGGTCAATGCCCTAGCCGAAATGATGCTCGTCAGCGAGGATGGCCATCCCAAAGTCGCTCAGCTCATCGAGCAAGCGCGCGAGGCCTTCCGCCAATACGACCTGGAGCAGACCATCGAGCTGCTGATTCAGGCTGTGATGATCGACAAAGCCTATTGCCATGAGCTGCCGCGCCGGGCCGCCCTGGGGCTGTTTCACCTCTTGGGCCCAGCGCATCCCCTCACCAAGCAGCAACGCCCTTACTTCGATATGGCTCTATATTGAGCATCTTATTCATTGTCGATCCTGAAGAGAATCCGTACCTTTGGCCGCGAAATGATTCAAATTTTCGAATGAAATTCAGCGTTAGTCAAATCGCCCAACTCCTGGGGGCAGACATCGAAGGGGACGCGCAAGCGGAGATCGAGCAGGTGGCCAAAATCGAATCGGCCACTCCTGGCAGCATTACCTTTTTGGCCAATCCCAAATACGAATCGCATCTCTACCAGACCCAAGCCACGGCGGTGATCGTGAGTCGTAGCTTCGTCCCCCAGCAAGAGGTATCCCCTACCCTCTTGCGGGTCGATGATCCCTATGCGGCCTTTACCACCCTGCTGGAGCAAGTACAGGCCCAGCCTCAGGCCCCTGCTCCGGGCATAGATCCGCTGGCCTTCGTCTCGCCCGAAGCGCAGGTCGCGCCCGACGCCTCCATTGGCGCATTTAGCTACCTCTCGGCTGGCGTGAAGGTCGGGGCGGGAGCCATCATCTACCCTCAGGTATTTTTGGGGCAAGGGGTATCGGTCGGGGAGCGCAGTACGATCTATCCCCAAGCGGTGGTCTATCACGGCTGTCAGATCGGGGCAGACTGCATCCTGCACGCGGGCTGCTGTATCGGTAGCGACGGGTTTGGCTTTGCGCCACAAGCAGACGGCAGCTTCAAGAAGATCCCCCAGACAGGCCATGTCATTCTGGAAGACGAAGTGGAGATCGGGGCCAATGCCTGCATCGACCGGGCTACGCTGGGCTCTACCCGCATTTCGCGCGGCGTGAAACTCGACAACCTGGTGCAAATCGCCCACAACGTAGAGATTGATGCCTATACCGTGGTCGCGGCGCAGACCGGGATTGCCGGTAGCACCCGCCTAGGCTCGGGCTGCATGATCGGCGGGCAAGTGGGCATCGTGGGGCACCTGCAAATCGCTGACCGCAGCATGATCGACGCGCAGTCGGGCGTCAACCGCAATATCAAACAGCCAGGACAAGCATTCCGCGGCTCTCCTATTCAACCACATCGGCAACAACTCAAATCCGAGGTCATGTTTCGCAAACTCGAAGACATGTACCGACGCATTCAGGCGCTAGAAGCAGCCCTGGCTGAACGAGATTAACGCGATCTATGTTTCTAAAGCAACATACCATCAAAGGGCCCGTGACTGTATCCGGCGTCGGCCTGCACACGGGCAAAGCTGCCACCATGACCTTCTTGCCTGCGCCTGCCGACCACGGCGTGGTGTTTCGCCGCATCGATGTAGCAAACGCTCCCCTCATTCCTGCCGATGTAGAGCTGGTAGTGGATACCTCGCGCGGCACCACCTTGGGCCTAGGAGGGGTCAAGGTACACACGGGCGAGCATACCATGGCAGCCTTGGCGGGCCTGCAGATCGATAATGTCCTGATCGAACTCGACGGCCCTGAGCCACCCATCATGGACGGCAGCGCCATTGCCTTTCTCGAAGCCTTGCGGCAGGTGGGAATAGAAGAGCAAGATGCCGAGCGGGACGTTTTTAGGATCGACGAGCCGATCCATTACCTGGAGCAAGATCGCAACGTGGAGCTAGCGGCTTTGCCTGCGGAGGATTTTCACGCCACCGTGATGATCGATTTCGATTCAGAGATCCTCAAGGCGCAACACGCCAGCCTGACCCATATCGAGCACTTTGCCAGCCAAATCGCCGACAGTCGCACCTTTGTTTTCCT
>CAYVAP010000408.1:0-5027 GCA_964449365.1 uncultured Bacteroidia bacterium | reverse complement strand
AACAAGGCCATTCAATCAATCAACCACTCTACCATTCAACCACTTTGAAGGATAACTTAATGTCCCGTGGGGAGTTGCTGCTTGAGGCGGCGTCCTATGGGTTGCTGACAGCAATCGGGTAGCTTGGCGCGAGCCTCCAGGTTGGGCTCGAAATATTCCGTACGAAAGCCTGCTTCGGCGAGGGCTTTTTGCAGATCTTCGGGGGTAACGTCATCGGGATAGTAAGAGACGAAAGTCTGACTAGTTTCGTAGTCCCAGCGTACCGAGGCTACGCCTTTTTGTGCCTCAAGGGCATCGAGGATGGGAGTAAGGCACTCCATGCAGCTCCCCTCAGTAAAAAAGCTCGCTTCTGCCGGATCGCCTTTGCAACTGAAGAGCAGCAGCGTGGCAGGCATCAGGAGGAAAAAGGCAAAGCGCTTGAGCATGACGAGGATAGGTTGGTGATAGGTAAATGAGAGCAAAAAGATAAGCCTTGAGCCGCTAGATCTCAACCCCTGCCCCGTGTTGATACACCATCTGACCGCCGAGGTAAGCCCCATAAGTCATGACCCCCAAGGCAAGAAAGTAGGCAGAGAGGAAGAGCCACTGTTCCCAGGCTGGCCCACGCCCTTGGCGCAAGTATTGCCACACGGCCAGCAGAGCAAAGAGCCAAGTGGTGGCGTAGCCCATGAGTTGGTGGGGTTCGAGCAGGCTTTCGAGGGCAGGCGTAAGGGTCAGGCTTCCCTCGGCGCTGCGCCCTGTCAGCACAGCAGCGATACTACCGACCAGCCCTGCCACATGCAGCAGCCAGGCAGCTCGGTAAAAGGTGGCCTGCTCGCGAAAGCGAGCGGATAGATAAAATCCGCCTGCTGCGATCAGCAGGGCAATCGGAAAATGTATGATGGCCGGATGGAAGTCCATGGGATCTGATGCGGGATAGACAGTTGGTACTCCGCGAATGGAGCAGCAAAGGTAAGGATTTTTCGCGCGGGGATCTTGGGAGAAATCATTCATCAATTACTTCACCCCCGAAAGTACTATTTTGCGTAGATTGAAGGGTTAGCATCAAATATCTTATGTTTGTTGATATGAACGTTACCACCCATCCTGAAATCGTCAAAAATCTAGACCTAGCCCACTGCCCACCGGGCACTATGACTCGCTACTGGATCCACGTCGTCTCTAGCGGCACAGCTCAACCCATATTGGTGCCCGTGATGGTGGCCAAGGGCCACGAGCCAGGGCCTGTACTGGGCATCACGGCTGCGGTGCATGGCAACGAACTCAACGGCCTACCGGTAGTGCAGCGCATCTTTGCCAACCTCAAGGTCGATCAGCTACGAGGTACCCTGGTGGGCGTCCCGGTGATCAACGTGCCTGGCTTTCTCATGAATCAGCGCTACTTCAACGATGGTAGCGACCTCAACCGCCTCATGCCGGGCAGGGCCGATGGCAACGTGAGCCAGATCTATGCCCATCGCATCATCAAAAAAATCGTGCGCCACTTCGAGTACCTCCTCGACTTACACACCGCCAGCACCGGGCGCATCAACTCCTACTACATCCGCGCCAACCTCAACCACCCCATCACCGCCCGCATGGCCGAGCTACAAAACGCCGAGATCATCGTCAATAATCCCGGCGCCGATGGCACCCTGCGCAGTGCTGCTGCGGACCTCGGTATCCATGCCATCACCGTCGAGGCGGGCGACCCTCAGAAATTTCAAAAGGGCATGATCCGCTCAGCCATCACCGGGGCTTTCAACGTGATGCGCCACCTCGATATGATCGACGAGCCCATCGTCGTCCCCGATGAGCCGCCGGTGATCTGCCAACGCTCCTATTGGATCTACACCAACGCAGGCGGCTTGCTAGAAGTCTTTCCCAAAATCACCGACTCCGTCAAACAAGGCGAGCGCATCGCCCTAGTACGCAATGTCTTTGGCGACATCGTGCGCGAATATTTTGCCCCCGAAACCGGGATCGTAGTCGGCAAAAGCGTCAATCCCACCAATCAAACCGGTGGTAGAATCATACACCTGGGCATCGAGTGATGCCCCAGCTTCACCGTACCCCCTCCTTCGACCACCCAAGGGAGGGCACTTTTCCTACACGGTGCCAATGATCATTCGCGCTATGTAAGAATGGCGGCTTGAGTGCTTTTATCCTTTAGCCAGGCTTTATATCTTTAACCGATAAACCATACGCGCGTTTGAAAAGCGCCTGCCCAAATGGTCCTCATCAAAAAGGATTTACTTAATGGGAAAAAAATATTCACGATTCGTTAAAGTTGGGCCGATTTTTGTTGGATAGACCAAGCACCAATCTGATTGGGAAGCCCGCAGACAAATGGAAAGACAAGACATGACAGCAAGTAAACATTCAAGCACACTAACTTGCCTGACCCATGAACATTTTTTTGGTCGAAGATAACACTGGAGATGTACTACTCGCACGCGAAGCCATGCGAGAAATCAACCTTCCATGCCATCTAGAAGTAGTCCAAGATGGCGAAGGAGCCATTTGTCGCTTGAGCCAGATGATGGAAGAGGCTAGCCTTACGCCCGACATCGTCTTGCTCGATCTCAACCTGCCTGGCCTCTCGGGCCTGGAAGTACTCTCTTTCATCAAAAATCATCAGCCTTGGGACCACGTGCCCGTGGTGGTTTTTTCCACTTCTGAGGCAGAAAGCGATATCGCCTCCTGCTATCAGCGCCAAGCCAACTGCTTTTTGACCAAGCCCATCGGCTTTGATGAGTTGGTGGGCATGTTTCGCCAGATGTTTGCGTTCTGGCATCGGCAAACCCGCTCCTGCCGCATATCCGCCTGATCAGCCACGCAGGATGGTTTCTGCGTAGGTTTGCCAGCTCATGCGCTCCGCAGCCTTGCCTACGTTCACCCGATCAATCGGTTTTTCTAACAAACTGATCATCTGCTCGGCCATGGAGTCAATGTCATGGGGCTCGGCCAGATACCCGTTGTAGCCATGCCGTACGGTCTCAGGAAAATGCCCCACCCGAGTGGCCAACACTGGCATCTGAAAATTGTAGGCCAATGACTCTACCCCCGACGGCGTGGCCGTGAGGTAGTAGGTTAAGATGGCGTCGCTGACCTGAAAGTAGCGATGTACCTCCTCATTGGGCACAAACTCATTGACCAGCACGGTTTTGTCTCTCAGGCCCAACTCATCGATTAGGGCCAGAGGATCGTATCGCTGCTCATCGTCGCTTTTGCGCAGTAAAATCTTCTTGGCCGTGCCAAACAGCGCGCTTTTGAGGCGGGTAGAGAGCTTCTTTTGGTCCAGGGTATTCCAGAAAGACTCGCCCACGATCAACAGTGAGACATCCTCGCGCTGAGCAGCCACCTTGGCAAAGGCCGGGATGGCGTGATGCAGCCCCTTGTACTTGCGAATGAAGCCAAAAAACAGAAATACGTGCTCGCGCAGGCCCATCTTCTCCTTTTCTGCCGCGACGTCAAAGTCAGGATCGGGCGAAAACAGGTTGTACACCGGATGGTACAGCTTCAGGATGTTGCGCTGCCAGGCTTTGCCGCGCTCGCCGCTTTCGGTCAGGTGCCAATTGAGGCGCGGAAAGGTCTCCTTGAGCTCGTTGGCCGTGGTGTATGCGTGGACGATGTAGCTGTCGGCCACCTCGAGGCCGTAGCGGGTAAAAAATTGGTCCAACACGCTGGCCTCCTTTTGCACCAACACATGGACGTCGAAGAGCAGCTCGATCTCGGGCGCATGGCGCTTGAGCCAGCGAGCCATCCAGCCCATGGGCAGCCCTTGCAAAGCGATCGCCCACTGAAAAATCACCTTATCCGGCTGTAGCTCACGGATGCGCCGGGCCGTTTGTCGCCAGGTGCCGGGGCGGTTGTAGTTGGTCAGCGCCTCTACTTTGATGTCGGTCCCTTCGAGAAAGGTCGTCTTGCTGCTGCGATCCACGAAATCGCGCGGAATGATGGCCGGGTACTGCTGCGTCCACGAGACGATGTGTACCTCCGTCTCAGGCTGCGCATCCAGCGCCTTGGCCAGGGCCGTGTTGTAGTTGGCGATGCCTCCTTTGAACATCGGGCCAGGTCCGAAACAAACAATTCGCTTCATGCAGATCTTGTGAACATTGCCGCTCAAACATACGGATTTTCTCAAAGCCTTTGGCTTTCTCGTGCATCCTTCCCTACATTCTCCTACTTTCGCCTCAGACCAACCCTCCCCCAATCCCAAAATCTCACCCTTCCCAAATCCCCCATGCGCCTGATTCCCGCCATAGACCTCATCGACGGCCAATGCGTCCGCCTGGAGCAGGGCGACTACGCCAAGCAAACCACCTACCACGCCGATCCGCTGGAAGTAGCCAGATCTTTTGCCGACCACGGCCTGCAATACCTCCACCTGGTCGACCTGGACGGGGCCAAAGCCGGGCACGTGATCAACTGGCGCGTACTGGAGCGCATCACTACCCACACCTCGCTGCATGTCGACGTAGGCGGCGGCGTCAAGTCAGACGAAGACCTGCGGATCGTCTTCGAATGTGGGGCCAAGCAGGTCAACGTGGGCAGCCTCGCGGTCAAAGAGCCGACCAAAATGCGCGCTTGGATTGCCGCCCACGGCGGCGATCGTATCATCCTCAGCGCCGACGTACGCGAGCGGCATATCGCCGTAGCCGGCTGGCAGGAGCAAACCCAGCAGCCCGTGGTGGACTTCATCGCCCGCTATCTAGAAGCGGGCCTACAAGCGGCCGTGGTCACCGACATCGCCAAAGATGGCATGCTAGCCGGGCCGAGCTTTGAGCTCTACCACGAACTGCTGAGCGAATTGCCCGCGCTCAAGCTCGTAGCCAGCGGCGGCGTGACCTCCCTACAAGACCTCGATCAGCTCGCCGAGCGCGGCCTCGATGGGGCCATCATTGGCAAGGCCATCTACGAAGGTCGCATCACCCTGCCGGAGCTATCGCGCTGGAGGACCTGATCACCCTAGTCAGTAGTTTCGTGGCTCAAAGTTCAAGGTTGAAAGTAAAGCTAGCCGCTTGGACGGCCACTGAGTGAGCCAA
>CAYVAP010000407.1:0-5046 GCA_964449365.1 uncultured Bacteroidia bacterium | reverse complement strand
TAATTTTTTACCCTCGCTTTACTCTGCCACATGACGCATACCCTCTACGGCATTCTCCGCCCAAGGAAAGAGAAACTGCGGCAGGGCACCACGCGCGATCGGCAGCGGCGTAGCCGCAAGCCCGCCGATAACTACGCATCCAGGCTTTGGCCTATTTCACGCCCTCTAATTGACATCACAGGTAACAAAAAAAAGGCGACCCGAAGGTCGCCTCGATCAGAAATACGGCGGTAGATCCGCTTATTTATTCTTGCGGCGAGCCTGCCGCGTGTTACCTTGCTGGGTCTGCTGACGCGCTTTCATCAGCTCTTCCTGCTTCTTTTGCTGCTTTTCGATCCACGATTCGACCCGACCTTTGGGCTTGGTCGGAGCCCCTCCTTTACCCCCTTTACCGCCCTTCTTGTTCTTATTTTTGCGGGCTTGCTTTTGTTTTTCGCGCATCTCGGCCAAGAGCTTTTCGTCATTGACAAAGAAACGTTTTACCAGCAAGGTCTGCGAAATCTGCAATAGGTTGGAGGTAAAATAGTACAGGCTCAAGCCCGAGGCGTAGTTGTTGAGAAACAACAGCAGGAAAATCGGGGTGATGTAGGCGATGTACTTGAACTGCGCATTGGCACCCGTCGAGGGCTGCGACTGCTGCTGATAAAAGACGTAGATGAAAGTCGAAATCGCCATCAGGATGGTGAAGAGACTCACGTGATCGCCATAGAGAGGAATCTCGAAGGGTAGCTTCAGAATAGAGTCGTAGGTCGAGAGGTCATTGGCCCAGAGAAAGGACTCGTGGCGCAGCTCTACCGCCTGCGGAAAGAAGAAAAACAGCGCGATCAAAAAGGGATAGGAAAACAGCATGGGCACACAGCCGCCAAACATACTCGCCCCCATTTCCTTGTAAACGCCCATTTTGGCGACTTGCAGCTTCTGCGGATCATCCTTGAACTTCTCATCCAGCGCCTTCATCTCAGGCGTCTGATTGATCACCCGCATCTTGGCCATCGACACATAGCTCTTGAACGACAGCGGCAACAACAGCGAGCGAATGAAGAGGCCCAGCACAATGATGATGATGCCGTAGTTGCCGATAAAGCCTTCCAGAAAGTTGAAAAGGTAAGTCGTCCCCTTGTTGATCCAGCCGATGATCCACCATCCTAGGTCCATTTGTTCCTCTAGCTCCAAGTCGTAGCTACGCAGGGTGGTGTACTTATTGGGACCCATGTACACCATGAAGCCATCTTCGATCTGATTGCCGTTGTCGATATCCACCACCAGGCTGGCGTTCATGATCCGATTGATCGACTCGTCGTTCTCGGGGGTGCGCATCACGATGTTACCCGAGCGCAGGGGCTCATCAGCCACCAGAATTTGCGAGAAAAATTGACTCTTGAAAGACACCCACTTGACCAAGCTCGTGAGTTTTTCTTTCTCGGTATCATCGGTTTCGGAGAGCTTGTCGATGTCATCGCCCAAGCGATAGACCATGGTCGTTTTTTGGCGCATATTGCGCGTCGAGAGCTCCGTCTTAGGCAGGTAGGAGGTCCAGTCGATGCTATAAAAGGAGACATTGCCCAGCCCCTCTTTCAGCCCGCCCATGCGGATGCGATAATCCAGGTCAAAACCTTTGCCCGTAAAGCCGTAGACCTGCTCCACATATTTGCCATCGCCCAGGTCGGCCCGCATCACCAGGGTCGCCGAGTCTGAGCCCGTGAGGGTAAATGACGCTTGAGAAGGAGTAAAGTACAGCTCATCGCTGCGAATCGCCCGGTTGTTGTAGGGAAATTGGAAGAAAAACGCGTTGCGCGGATCATCCGAAACGATGGGCAGCGGCAGCGAATCGTAGGTCTCGTGGTGGTTGAGGTAGGCCGACTGAATGTAGCCCCCCTTGGTGTTGAGGTTGACAGTCAGCTCATCGGTGGTAACGGTGATCACCTCGGCCTCGCCCTCGGCCACCGCCGCAAAATCGCTGTATTTATCTAGCAGTCGAGCCTGCTTGATACTATCAGTCGCCTCAGCATCGAGGGTATCTAGCCGGGCCATATTTTCATCTTGCCCTGGATCGCTCACCGGAGCATCGGCGGGCGCAGCCTGGTCCACCCCGGGCGTCCTCGCATTCGGCTCTTTGGGCGGCTTAGGGGCAAAAAAATAAAAATAACCGATGGTCATGATCGTGATCAGGATGATCCCGGTGATCGAATTTCTATCCATGAGTATCAGGTCAAGCAGATTTGAATCGAATCTGCGATGTTGTCTCGCACAAAATTGGCTTCAAAGATACAAAGTTTTTGCCGCAAATCAGCCCTTTCCCTGCTGCCTTTTCTCAGCAAGGACCTGCCATGAGACGAGCGGGAGGGAAGGATATTGTGCAAAAAATGAGCGGAGCAGTCGGCGAGGTTGCCCCGTTTTCCTCCTATCACTCCGTTTCTTCTAGCTGCCATTTCTCCTGTCGCTTGCGCAGCAGGGCCACATTTTCCACGTGGGCGGTCTGAGGAAACATATCCACCGGGCGGATCTTGACCACCTCGTACCACTCGCGCATCAGTGCCAGATCGCGGGCCTGGGTGGCGGGTTTGCAGCTCACGTAAATGATGTGCTGAGGTAAGATTTCCAGCAGGCGCTTGACCACCTTGCCGTCCATGCCCTGCCGGGGCGGATCGGCAATCACCAGGTCGGGGTGGCCTTCTTTTTCCACCAGCGGGGCCCGTAGCAGGTCTTTCATGTCGCCAGCGTAAAAGCTAAAGCGTGCCTCAGCCAGCCCATTGAGACGCACATTTTCCCAGGCGTCCTGTACCGCCGATTCGACGTATTCCACGCCTACGATCTTCTCGGCATATGGCTCCAGAAAAATCCCGATCGAGCCGGTGCCGCTGTAAAGATCGTACATCACGGGGTGGCGATCTTGTCCTTCGGGTAGCGTTTCCAGTAGAAAGTCGCGCACCACGCCGTAGAGCCGCTCGGCCTGTTCGGGGTTGGTCTGAAAAAATGACACCGGACGGATGCGAAACTGATAGTCGCCCAGCTTTTCGGTGAGGTAGCCTGGCCCCCGCCACTCGCGGTAGGGTAGGTCGTTGTACACGCTGTTGAGCTTGGGGTTGTGCACCCAGATGAAGGAGGTGATCTCTGGAAACCGCTCGGCCAGATGGGTGAAAATAGCCCCCACCCGCTCGGGATGATCTTCGGCCACGACCAGGATGACCATAAACTCATCGAGGTAGCGGCTGCTGCGAAAGGTGAGGGTACGTAAAAAGCCTGTGTGCTCGCGCAGGTTGTAGAAGGGGATATCGTGGCTACGGGCGTAGTCGCGCAGCGCGTTGCGCACCCGATTGGTGAGGGTACGCTGCAGCAGGCATTCGTCGATGTCGAGCACTTTGTCAAAAAAACGCGGCGCGTGGAAGCCCAGCGAGCGATGGTCGATCTCGGGATTGTCCATGTCTTTGGGCGTGAGCCAGGGCTTGGTACTGAAGGAAAACTCCAGCTTGTTGCGATACCAATAGGGCTGTGGGGCCCCCAGAATGGGCAGCACTTCGCCGATCTCGACCTTGCCCACCCGACGCAGGATGTTG
This sequence comes from uncultured Bacteroidia bacterium, assembly GCA_964449365.1. Lineage (GTDB taxonomy): Bacteria > Bacteroidota > Bacteroidia > J057 > J057 > CAYVAP01. Next base: position 1,492 of record CAYVAP010000407.1, on the reverse strand, counting down.
ACCACCTGGGTTTGTTTGAAATCGATTTGGGCTTCGTAGGCCATCTGCTGCCACTTGCAGCCCGCGCAGTGGTCGAAGTGGACACATGCTGGCTCCACTCGATGCGCCGAAGGTTGATGCAGCGTCTTGATGCGGCCTACCAGGACCTTTTGTTGCCGGCCAAAGACCAGTACCTCTGCCTCATCGCCGGGTACACCACCCTCGACAAAAATCACCTCCCCCTCATGTCGTGCTACGGCCCGGCCATCTGAGGCCGCATCCAGCAGCTTCATGTCTGCGGTAAAGGGTTCTATTCTTCGCTTTCTTCCCATGCCGCGAAGATAGCCACGCAAATGAAAAGGCGAAACCCTAACGTGCAAGCCTTGGTCCGCATTCATGCTCGTTTCGGCTTGCAAAGCCTCACGAGTTGGTTTTGGCTTGCAAAGCCTCACGTGCGTGATTTTGGCTTCCCCAGCACCGCATCGAAGCTCTCGATGATCCGATCTCGCAGGTATTGGGCAGCCTTGGCCTGGATCGTCGAGCGAAACAGTGAGATGCGCGTAGCCGAGAGGGGCGGCAAGCCCGTGCTGATCACCACACAGTCGGGGGGGACTAGGCTTTGGGGCAAGGCAGCCAGACCCAGGCCCGCGCGAATGGCGAAGAGCTTGCTGTTGTAGCTCTCGCTCACGTAGGTGAGGTCGGCGCTGAGTTGAGAGATCGCCAGTTGGTGCAGCACCTGCCGCCGATAGACACAAGGCTCAGGCGAAACGATCACTGGTACGCGGGCTTGCTCCAACCAGAGGGCGCATTCGGCTTCGTCGCGGCCCACCCACACCAGTGGGTCGTACCAGGTGTGGACGATGCGGTCGGGATGCGACACCGTCAGTTGCTCGTGTTTGAGAATCACCAGCTCAAACTGATTGGCTAGGTAGCGCTGGTAGAGGCGCTCGGTGAGGTCGCATTCCACTGCGAGTTGGATGCGTGGATACTGCTCGCGAAAAGGAGCCAAAATGGGCATCAGAAAGTGGGTAGCCAGATCTTCGGGGATGCCCAGCCGCACCCGCCCGGTGATCTCTTCGCTGTAAAGCTCCTCGCGGAGCTTTTGTTCCACTTGCAGCATTTGCTGCCCGTAGCTGTACACCAGCTTACCCGCCTCGGTAGGGTTGATCTCCCGGCCCTGCTTGTTGAGCAGCGGCTGTCCTGCCATTTGTTCCAATTTCTTGATCTGCTGACTCACCGCCGATTGTGTGCGGTGCAATTCATTGGCAGCCAGGCTAAAACTGCGCTGGTCTACCACCGTGAGAAAGGTGCGCAGCAAGGGAAGATCGAGGTAGAGTGGATCCATGGGGGTAATGGGAAATTTGGGGTTGGTAGTTCGTGGTTTTACAGGTTGACAATCAGTCAGTTGACTCAAACTGGATTGGCTAGTGCCTTTGGAACGAAGTAATTGGTCACAGTCTACTGGACATCATCCATTCAGACAGAATTTCAAGATTCACAGGATCATAAGCAC
>CAYVAP010000406.1:0-5049 GCA_964449365.1 uncultured Bacteroidia bacterium | reverse complement strand
CGTTTTCCCTCACCCAGTGGCTCACCCCCGATCACCCCGATCACCCCGATCACCCAAATCACCCCGATCACCCCGATCACCCCGATCACCCAAATCATCTCGATCACCCCGATCACCCCGATCACCCTCCTCAACCCTACATCAAAGAAGAAAACCGCTACTTCGTCACCCCCGTCGATCAGTCGCAAGAAGAGGCCCTGCTAGCGGTCAAGCAAGGCCAATCCTTGGTGCTGCACGGCCCGCCGGGCACGGGCAAGTCGCAGGTCATCGTCAATCTGATCGCCGATGCCCTGGCCCATGGGCAGCGGGTGTTGGTGGTCTCACAAAAGCGCGCCGCCCTCGACGTGGTGCACCACCGCCTGCAAGGGCTGGGTCTAGGGCGCTTTGCCGTGCTGTTGCACGACTACCGCCACGACCGCAGCGCTATTTACCAGCAGATCAAACGGCAGATCGACGACATCGACCAGTTCAAAGCCGAACTCAAGGACCTCAACTACACCAAGCAGGACCACGACTACAAGCTGCTCTCCCGGCAATTGGACCAATACGCTCGGCAGTACCAAGCCCTGTACGAGGCCCTCACCCAGCCGCAACCTTGCGGCCTGCCCGTGCATGCGCTGTACCAGCGCTGCGATGCCAACCAACCGCGCCTGCCCCTGGCCGAAGCCGCCCGCCAACTCGACGCCGAGCAATTGCAACGCGCCCTCGACCGCCTGGACAAGCTGCTCGACTACGCCGATCTCTTCGCCGCCGACTACCCCTGGCGCGAACGACTCAGCGTCAAGAGCTACGGCCACGACGAGCAACAGCGACTGCTGGCCTTGCTCCACGCATGGCCCGAGGAAATCCGCGCCCTGCACCAGCAGTACCAAAGCCTGAGTGGCGTCCTCAGCACCCGCCTGCTCGATCTCGACCTGAACCGCGCACGCATCGCAGCCTTCCGCCAGGCCGAGCAGCACCTCAACCACCATCAGCAGCGCGAAGGCATGGAGGCCCTGCACGGCGATGGCCTCAGCGCCGAGAAAGCGGCAGACATGTTGGGCGAATGGGAAAAGGCGCTGCAAGCCCTCGACCAGCGGCAGTACCTCGACGACGGACATTGGCCCCTGCTCAGCGACCTGCTGCGCCACGCCCAAGCCTACCGCGAGCAGCAGGGCAAGTCCCTGCGGGTGTTGTCGCTGAGCTATCACCGGGCGCGGTGGTTTTTCAATCGGATGCTAGAGCGCCACGGGGTGAAGCTCTCGACGCCATCCCGCGCAGAGAGCGGGGACACCTTTGCGCAACTCGACCGCGAGGTGCAGGCTTTTCAGCGGCTCAAGCAGCTCTACGCCCAGCAGCATCAGCAGCGCTTTTTCGAGAGCTTCCCGCTGCTGAGCGAGCAGGCTGAAAAATGGACTTGGCTGCGCCAAAAGCAACAGCACGTGGCGGCCTACGCACAAGTGCGGGGCATCACCTCTTTCCCCAAGATCAAGCCACGCTTTGCGCACGGACGCTTCGATCAGGCGCGCTGGAACCAGAGCCTCTACCGCCTCGGCGAGTTGGAGCAATTCACCCAGCGAATGCAAACCCTGCTGGACCAGTGGCAAAGCTGGCTGCACCCCGCGCAGGTGGAGCAACTGCGGGAGGCGGTGCGCGAGCCAGAACAGCCCTTGGTGGCACTGGCGCAATGGCGGGAGACGTTGCAGCGCGATTTCGAGGATCTGCGCGCCGTGGATCGGCTGCTGGCGGAGATGTCGGGCGTGGAGCGACAGATGGGGGAGGTGGTGATGGAAAAGCTGGGGGCGGTCGGTGAGCCTGTCGAACCGCCGCTTCAGTCCTACTCCGCACAGAGTGCGGAGGTACTAGAACAGGTGCGCAACAGCGTCTATGCCTACTGGATCGAGCAGGCGGAGCAGCGACATCCGCTGCTGAGGGAGGTGAGTGCGCGGGGCTGGCCGCGACAGCAGATGGACTATGCGCAAGGCTTGGCGCAGCGGCAGGCGCAGGTGGCGGCGCTGATCCGGCAGCGGCTCAAGGAGCGCATCGTGGGCATTATTCGTTACAATCGGCTGAAGAACCCTATCACCTACCGGGGCATTCTCCATCAGGTGAGCAAGCAGCGGCGCGTCTGGTCGGTGCGCAAGCTGGTGCGCGAAACCTGGCGCACGGGTCTCTCCGAGCTGGCGCCCTGCTGGCTGGCCTCGCCCGAGTCGGTGGCGGCCATTTTTCCCATGGAAAAAGAGTTCTTCGACCTGGTGATCTTCGACGAGGCCTCGCAGTGCCGGGTAGAGCGGGCCTTGCCTGTGGTGCTGCGCGGGCAGCGCTGTGTGATCGCAGGCGATGCCCAGCAGTTGCGTCCCTCCGACCTCTATCAGGTGCGAGTCGAAGATGACGAGGAAGATTTTGCCCAAAACGAGGAGGCCCTCGAAGTAACGTCCATCCTCGACCTGGCCCAGCAACGGCTGCCTGGCATTCGGCTCACTTGGCACTACCGCTCGCAGGCCGAGGCCCTGATCAATTTCAGCAACCATGCCTTCTACCAGGGGCAATTGCAGATGATGCCCGCAGCCCGGCCCGAGCGTGCCTTTCAGCCTGTGCTAGAGTGGGTGAGCGTCGATGGCCGGTGGGAAAACCAACAAAACGAAGCCGAAGCGAGCCGCATCCTCGACCTGGTGCAGGCGCTGGCCACCCAGCCTGAGCCGCCTACTTTGGGCATCATCACCTTCAACTACCGGCAGCAGCAGCTGATCGGTGATCGGCTAGATGAGCGACTGGAGCAGTTGGCTCAGGCCCATGATCCGGCCTATGCACAATTACAAGCGGCCTTGCATCGCCGGGTCGATGAAGAGTGGCAGGGGCTATTCATCAAAAACATCGAGAATGTGCAGGGCGATGAGCGCGACGTGATCCTCTTTTCGGTGGGCTATGCCCGCGACGCGCAGGGGCGGCTCTCCGCCCACTTTGGCCTGCTCAACCAGCAGGGCGGGGCCAATCGCCTCAACGTGGCCATCTCCCGCGCCCGGCAAAAGATCTACCTGCTGTGCAGCTTTTTGCCCCACGAGCTGGAGGTGGAGAGCGCCAAAAACCCCGGTCCGCGCTACTTCCGCGACTACCTGACCTACGTGCGGGCCATCAGCCAGGGGCAGCCCCAGGTGGCCCTGCAACTGCTCGATGCCCAAAATGCCGCCGATCTCCAGGCTCTGCCGCCCAATCCCATTGCCGAGGCCCTGGCCGACCGCCTCCGCGCCGAGGGCCTGCACGTCGCGCGCCACCTGGGCGATACGGCCCACAAGCTCGACTTGGCCCTCAAGCGCCATCCCGACGACGAGGCCTATCTGCTCGGCATCGAGGTGGAAGGCAGCTACTATTTCTCTGGTGCCAGCAGCAAAGAGCGGGAGGTCTATCGCCCGGCGCTGCTCCAACAGCGCGGCTGGCGCGTGTATCGCGTCTGGGCGCGCAACTGGTGGCGCGATGCCGAGGGGGAAATACAGCGGATCTTGGGGATGCTGTAGATTCACGCGGAGGCGTGGAGTTTGTTTCACCGCAAGAAAACAGGAGACTCACGCGGAGGCGCGGGAACGCCGAGAAAACGCGGAGTCTTTGGTCAGGGATTGAGGCTCATCACGTCTTGGGGCGGTAGGGGCTCGGCGAGGGAGGGCTCGGAGGGTGCTTGTGAGGAAGGATTGGGGCTAATGGTTAGGCGCAGGCCCAGGCTGAGCGACTGCAAGGCATCGAAGCCTGGCTGAGGGCCACTCTGGCCGACATTGTCAAGGTAATCGCTGGGCACAAAGCGATAGCTGTAGCTGAAGCTGGCGGCGAGCTGCTGATTGATTTGGTAAGCCACGCCTAGACTAGCTGGCAACTGAGGAATGATGGGGTTGTAGTCTTCGCCGGCGGCGCGAGTCTGACTGCGGGGTTGTAGGGCGCGGCCTTGCTGGTCGCGGGGTGAAAAGTGGATGAGCCCCGCCCCAAGGGTAAGTATCGGGGTGAAGCGACCAAGGCTGGGCTGCCAACTGATGCCCAGGTTGCCGTACCAAAACGGTGTGGTGAAAAACAAAGGCGTGGCCTGCAGATTGATGGGGCCATCGGCCTGCTCGCTCACCTCCCCGAAGCCTAGCGCAGCTTGGAATTTGAGCGACCTGCGACGGGCGGATTGTATGGTCAGATGCCCTCCAGGCTGGATGCGCATGGAGCCTGCCCCCTCCAGGTAGTCGCCCCGGTAGGTGATGCCGTCGAGGTGAATCCCCAACTGTATCCCCTTCGCCTCAGCGGCCTGGGGGGAGGATTGCCCCCAAAGCTGAGCGTTGAAAAAGATAGAGACAAGGCCAAGCAGACAAAAACGCTGGATCATGGAGTAAGTAACGTGAGTTTTGAGTTGTTGTGTTCGAGGTTTCAAGTTAAAAGCATGATATTCAGATGGTAGACAAACTGGATCATGAGACGATATCGTCTTCTCACATCTTTAAGGAGCTACCCGAGCCTGTCTCAACTGGAATGCCGTCTCCATAAACTCCTGTTTATCAGTACTCCCAACTTTGAACATTCAATTTTAAACTCGAAACTGACGTTAAATAGGACGGGTAAATCGAAAGGATCACATGACCACGATGGCTTGTACCGTGGCGGTGTCGGGGAGGTCTGCTAGAGAAGGTTGCTCGGGTATCGAGGGGGGAGCCACAAAAAGAAAATGGATTTGCGGTTGCTGCGGATCGATCACATCGTAGCGGGCATAGTCAGGCAAATAGCTCACCTGCCAGCGGGCATGTTTGGCTTCGAATTCGGGCTTGGCCGTACCTACCGTCAGGCCGCGTTGCCCTTTGACCTTGATCTCGGGGCTCTCTACCCGGATGCGGTTGACCAGGTCTGCTCCAAAAAAGTCCCCTTCGATCCACACCGTCCCTTCTGGATACTGGATCACCTTGGCGGGCCATTGGTAGCCCTGCGCTTGTAGCAAGGTATCCACGTAAGGGCCTGCCTTGAGCTGTGGATTTTCTGGGCCAGGCATTTCCTGCCCCAGACGCACGTGCTTGAGCCCAGCAGGGCTGATGGTTTTGAGGGAGGTACAGGCCG
>CAYVAP010000405.1:0-5056 GCA_964449365.1 uncultured Bacteroidia bacterium | reverse complement strand
ACACCCCAAAACCTCAAAACCCAAACCCCAAAACCCCAAAACCCAAAACCCAAAAACCCAAAACCCAAAACCCAAACCCCAAAACCCAAACCCCAAAACCCCAAAACCCAAACCCCCAAAACCCAAACCCCAAAACCCCAAAACCCAAACCCCCAAAACCCAAAACCCAAAACCCAAACCCCAAAACCCCAAAACCCCAAAACCCCAAAACTCTGTTAACCATCCTCCCCCTATGTCCCGCATCGCTCTGCTAGGATATGGCCGCATGGGCCAGGCCATCGAGCCAGAAGCCATCGCCCGAGGCCATGAGATCACCCATCGCATTACCCGCCAAACTCGCGAACTGATCACTCAACTGAGCCCCGACACCTGCGAGGTGGTGATCGAATTTACCCATCCTGAAGCCTTCATGGACAACCTGCGGGCCGTGATGCAAGCCGGCTTGCCCATGGTAACGGGTACTACTGGCTGGCATGATCGCATGGACACCGTGATCGACCTGGTGGCCCAGCATGAGGGACTGCTGATTCACGCTAGCAATTTTTCGATAGGGGTCAATCTCCTCTTCAAGCTCAACCAGCGCCTGGCTGAGCTGATGAATGGTCAGCCGCAATACGACCCTTATATCGAGGAGCGACATCATCGGCACAAAGCTGATGGCCCTAGCGGCACCGCTCTTACCTTGGCCCAGGATCTCCTCGCTCGCCTCGACCGTAAGCAGCGCTTGGCGGGTGCCGAGTTGGTCAATCGCCCGCCCGCTCAGGAGGAGCTTTCGGTGGGCTTTGTCCGGGCGGGAGATATCAAAGGCACCCACCGGGTGAGCTACACCTCTGACGTCGATACCCTGAGCATCGAGCACGTGGCCCACAATCGCCGCGGCTTTGCGTTGGGGGCCGTGATTGCCGCAGAGCAAGCCAAGGAGCGGCAAGGCGTTTGGGCCTTCGCAGACCTGATTTGAGCCCTCGCTGGATGGCCGATTAGCCATTCGCGCCACGGCTAATATCCAGCTCAATCCCCCCTTTGCTTGGCACAGAGCTTGCAATTAGGGCGCAAGTCGCCAGGGCGGGAAATGGGTCTTTGCTCAGACCTATGAGGTACAATCAATCCGTGCAAACCTTCCCGTCCGAGACTTGCCATGTCGATCATCTGCCTATCAGAACGGGCAGTGATCATTTCCCCGACCTCTAAAACCTGTACTTGGTCTGCCTCCGGGCTGGACCTTGGGCGCAATCGCCTGACTACTTCCACCTTCACTGGATGGGAAGCAGGGCTTGGCGTAGCTTGGGGTTGCCTGGGCCACCAGCCGCCTGACGAGTGATTTGTGTGTTTTTCCCCTTAACCTCAATTCCTGACGGAAGCAATATGACGGTGCTATTTTTACGGTCTCTTAGTTTTTCTTTGCTACTCACTTGCTTAGTCATTGCGTTGCCGATTAGTTCGATGGCGCAATACGTGTTTGAGCGGCAGATTCTCGCCGCCGAAGATGATGCCGAAGAGAGTGCTCTGAACTCGAACGAGCCAGGCACAGTGTACCTCTACAGTACCGACCTGGAGCTGGTACGAGATGATCAACATGGTCGCGGAGCCCAGTTTGTGGGGCTGCGATTTGACCAGGTAAATCTACCTGCGGGTGCCCAAATTGTCCACGCTTGGCTACAGTTTACCTGCGATGAGATAGATCAGGTGCCGGGCCAAAAGGTCATCCGCATGCAAGATGCGGCCAACCCTGGTGGCTTTGCCTTTTTCCCCTTCAACCTTTCCACCCGCCCGCTGAGCAGTGACTCGGTGGTATGGAGCAATATCCCCGCCTGGAATCACGCGGGCGACGCTGGTCCTGCTCAGCGCAGCCCAGATTTGGCTAGCTTGGTCCAAAACATGGTCGACCGCCCCGACTGGCAGAGCGGGCAGGCCATGGTCTTCATGCTCACGGGCGAAGGTACCCGCGTCGCCGATGCGTTTGATGGCGATGATCGCTACGCTCCCCGCCTGATCGTGGAGTACCTCGACGGTACCTATCCCGTGGGCAGCTTTCCCATCAAGCGCAAGCGGGTCTGGAGATACTTCACCGGACCCCATGCTCCTACTGGAAACTGGACGGCTCCCAGCTACGACGATACCACCTGGGCGTTTGGGCTGGGCGTACTAGGCTATGGCCATGGTGATGAGCAAACCTGGCTCGACTTTGGGCCCGACCCTAGCCAGAAGTATCCCACCAGCTATTTTCGTCATCACTTCGACGTGGATCAGCCGGGCTTGGTAGACTCTCTGGTGCTGCGCAGCCGTCATGACGATGGGCTGGTGCTATATCTCAATGGTGTCGAAATTTTGCGCGAGAATCTACCCACTGGCAGCATCGACCATCAAACCTATGCCCTTCAGCCCATCGATGGCCCACTGGAAACGACCTACCGCGAATACCGAGTAGCGGCCCAGTTGCAAGCCGGAACCAATGTGCTGGCCGCTGAGGTACATCAAGCCTCAGGCCACGACCCTGACCTGAGCTTTGACCTCTCGGTGCAGCCCGCGCGCCATCCGTTGGGGGCGACCATCCTGCCCATCTACAGCCGATCAGAGTGGGCTTTTCGCGACTCAGTGGTCAACCTGGACAGTAGCGGCTGGGCCTTGCCTGGCTACGATGACCGCACCTGGAAATACGGCCAAGGACCCCTTGGCTACGGACATCCGCAGGTAACTACCGCCCTTTCCTTTGGCGGTGATCCCAACCTCAAGCCGATGACGGCCTATTTCCGGCGCGAAGTATACGTCGACGACCTCGACCAACTGCCCGATAGCCTAATGCTAGCACTGATGCGCGACGACGGAGCCGTCATCTATATCAACGGACAGGAAGCCTGGCGCAGCAACATGCCCGTGGGCGAGGTGAATGACCAAACGCCAGCCGCTTCTTCGGTGGGTGGCAGCAATCAGACGCGCTACTATCCGCACCTGATTTCAAGTGGCTACTTTCAGGAGGGCCTGAATGTGATCGCGGTGGAGGTGCATCAGCGCAGTGCCAATAGCTCCGATCTGCTCTTCGACCTGCAAATGTTGCCTACCCTGAGTGCTGATGGTCCGGCTTTGGGTTGTGCCAATGGCGACCTCAAGGATGACCACTTGGGCTGCTTTGTTTCGGTGAAGCCCCAGGGCCAGCAAGAGCGCTTGCTGCTGCCACGCAGCCATCGCTTTCAGCTTTTGTTACAAACTGGCCAGACCTACACCAACGGTGGTCAAATTCCGGAGGATCCCCACTTTGCGGGCTTTCAGGCTCTGCCGGGGTCGCCACAGCATGGCAAGCTCTGGCTGACCCACGAAGTGCAGCCCGGCCAGTTGTCGGTGGCTGATCTGCACTACGACGCGCAAGATCGCCTCTGGGTGATCGATCAGAGCGCTCCGCTCAACATGGACTGGCAGGAGATGGGAGCAATCGGCGCGTTGGCAGGGGCAACCTTTACCCCCTGGGGTACGCTGCTGATGGCAGAGTCGAGCCATCTGGCAGGCGACCTCAACGGCGACGGCTTCGATGATCAAGGCTGGGCCTGGGAATGGGACCTGACTACTGGTGAGCCTGTGAGCGATGGCAGCGGAACTAAGCAAAAGCTCTGGGCTATGGGTCGCATGCCGCGCCATAGCGTGGCGATCACTGCGGACGGAAGCCGCGCCTACTTCGGCAGCATGGGTACGGACGGTCGCCTTTATCGCTACGACCTTACTTCTCCCGAAGACCTTACTTCCGGCCAACTCTACGTGCTACAATTGGTTTCGGGGCTGGCAGGGGCAGAGCACACGCAGACTCAAGGGGAATGGCGTAGCCTAGGCTCTCCTGGCATCGCTCAGCTCAATGATCTCATGGCCACGGCTGACAGCCTGGGCACAGACCTGGGACGAATCGGGCGAGTGCGCATTCACCCTACCGATGGGGGCATCTATTTGGCCGCAGCAGACCAGGGGCACATCTATCGGTTCTTCGAAGGTAGCAACCTGCAAATCGAGCAATTCGAAAGCTACGTAGGGGGACAATCTTACCGCATCAGTGATCTCGATGGCAGTCAGATCACCGACTGGAGCATCGGCCACCTAGACTTTGCCTTCGATGATCGCGCCAATCTGTGGGTGTTGCAAGGCCAAAGCTAGGCCCACATCTGGATGGTGCGACCGGATCATACGCGACTGCGCCCTCGGGTGGAGCTTTTTGCCACCACGCCAGTGGATAGCAAGCCTGTGGGGCTGAGCTTTTCGGCGGACTATCGCTTTATGTTCATCTCGTTGCAAGATCCCAGCCCGGTCAACGATCCACAGCCGGACGCGACCATGCAGCTTGTACGCCTGGACGAGGCGGCCACCTTGGTCATCGCTCGTCGTGAGCACCTAGGACCACAGCCCCCTGAGGTGGACTTTGCCACTGATCGGGTAGAGATCCGGGTGGGTGACATCGTAACCTTCACGGATCTGAGCTTTCCCGAGCCAGATACCTTGATCTGGGATTTTGGGATGGGCTACTCGCTCAGCAATCCTGGTATGCCCAGCCAACGGGTGCAATATCTCGCCGAGGGTGCCTACGACGTTCAGCTCATCGCTGCGACGGTCGAGGGGGGGCGCGATACCCTGCGCAAAGCAAATCACATCTTGGTCAGCGCCACTCTGGGCCTCGAAGACGAGTTGGCGGGCGATGCTTGGCAAGCCTATCCCAATCCGGTGGTAGAGCGCCTCACCCTGGCCTTTGAGCTGAGCCAAGCCCGCACTGTGGCTGTGGAGCTATGGACCCTGGAGGGTCGTCGCTTGGCCCAATGGGCGCCTCGCCGCCTAGCGGCTGGTCAGCAATCTTGGCCCCTCGATCTGAGCGACTACCACGGCACCCTGGTGCTGCGCGTAGCGGCCGATGATGAGCAAGTGAGTCGCATCATTCGGGTACACTGACGAAAAAAGCTCCTGCGTAGGCCAATTAGCCGCTGGCGCGGCAACTGAAGGCGCATAGGGGGCTTTGGCACACCGTGCTTCGCTATCCTTCAAAGTGGTTGAATGGTAGAGTGGTTGATTGATTGAATGGTTTTGTTATCGA
>CAYVAP010000404.1:0-5068 GCA_964449365.1 uncultured Bacteroidia bacterium | reverse complement strand
TAGAGCCGATCGGCAATCGTCTGGGCACCGAACTCAGGTACCTCGTCGGCGCGGAAGCGATGCGTGTTGCGCAGCAAGGTATCGTAAACCGTGCTCGTGGGATTGGGATACCGATAGTTCTTGACAAATCCGTGCCATTGATCTCTCATCAGATCATCTTCGAGGGGCACTTGAGCTCCCCCTTGGGCGGGATCAGTCAAAGAAGCGCCCTCAGAGATGGGCGTAAGCAGTTTTGACTCGCGTTGGGGAGTCATCTGGGCCTCTAGCCTTGGGCCGATCAGGAGCGCGCTCAACAGCAACAAAAAAAATCGCATGAGATAGGCTTTGATAGGTGCCTGCGATTGATCTGGGATTAGATAACCGTGAGAATCACGTATCTTTTTTACTCAAAGTATCACTTGAGCTCAAGCCCCCAAAGGATCTGCTTACCAAGCGATGCCCCAAACCCATCCACTGATGGAGGCCAATATAGACATTTGTATAAATTTTCCCGAAACATCTTCCTTCCTGGCTTGAAGAAATTCAAATTTCAGGGCGTATCCCCGCTGGAGAGCCGCATACCCTGGGGGAGGGGGCTTGTCTTTTTCGGGGTAGAAGTCCTACCTTGCAGCCTATCATTCGGCTACTCGTACTCTCAATCTACCCCATCCATGATCCAGGTATTCGACTTACACTTCAAGACCGACCAGACCATCGCAGCTTTTTTGGTCGAGACCAGCGCAGGTCCCATCCTGATCGAAACCGGGCCGCACTCGGTCTTTGAGCACCTGCAAGCGGCCCTGGCCGAGCACGGCTACCAGCCCAAAGATATTCAGCACGTTTTTCTGAGCCATATTCATTTTGATCACGCTGGCGCGGCCTGGGCTTTTGCGGAGCAAGGAGCCACCGTATATGTCCATCCCGCAGGCTACCGCCATTTGCAAGATCCTACCAAGCTGTACCAATCCGCCAAGCGCATCTACGGCGATGCCATGGAGAGCCTCTGGGGCGAGATGCACATCATCTCTGAAGACCGACTGGTGTCGGTCGCCGATGAGCAGGTGATCGAGGTCGGAGAGCAACGCTTACAGGCTTGGCACACCCCCGGCCACGCCAGCCACCACATCGCCTGGCAATGGGGGGAGGTCATCTTCACCGGAGACGTGGCGGGTGTGCGCATCGGCGATGGACCCGTGGTACCCCCTTGTCCGCCGCCCGATATTTTTCTGGAAGCCTGGTTTGACTCCATCCAGACCTTGCGCAGACTCGCTCCCCGGGCGCTGTACCTCACCCATTTTGGCCGGGTGGAGGATGTCGATCCACACCTCGATCAGCTCGAAGCGGCCTTGCGCAGTTGGGCCGACTGGATGAAAGGCCCCTTTGAAGCAGGCCGTGCTCCAGAGGAAATCACGCCAGCGTTTCAGGCTTACGTAGCGGGGCAGCTACGCGAGGCGGGCCTCAACGAGGCAGGCGTGGCCCAGTATGAGGCCGCCAACCCCTCGTGGATGAGCGTGGCTGGCCTGCTGCGCTACTGGAAAAAGCGCGAGGAGCTACTGGCCGCCTATCAGAAGTAGAGAAGCCTTAGGATTGCCCCGCAGGCACAACCCCTGAAAGAACCAATATGATAGACTGGCAAGAGGAGGCACTGGTAAGATAAAGGGCTGGCGAGGCCAAGATTGTCACCTCTTAGCTGCTATTCTCCCTGCGGCCTTGCTTCAGCTAGGAGGTGCAGCGCCTTGATCATGCTTCTACGCATGCGGTCGTAGTCGTGCAAGGCACGATGTTGGTAGGAGAATAACACGATTAACCGTTGCTCATGTGTGAGCAACGGCTCTCGTAGGATGTCTTGATGCAGACGATATGCCTCACGCATGAGGCGCTTGAGATGGTTTCGATCCACCGCACGCTTAAACTGGCGCTTAGGCGCAGAAAAGGCCGCGAGCAGGGGTCGGGGACAAAGCGTGGGTGGTGGATCGTAGGCATAAAACACTTTGAGCACACCTACCCGCATGGTGGAGCCGTGCTCAAACAGATAGGCAAAAGCAAGGCGGCTTTTGAGGCGGTCTGCTTTGGCCAGCGTATAACGTCTGCCTGAGGATGCGGCCTCAGCCATGCCGTTTTATTTGTGGGTCTTGTGGCGACCTTCGTCGCTTACTGTCAGGCGATGCCGCCCCTTGGCGCGGCGAGAAGCCAGCACCTTGCGGCCGCCGACCGTTGACATGCGCTCACGGAAGCCATGCTTGTTGCGACGCTTGCGGTTGCTCGGTTGATAAGTGCGTTTCATCGATCTTGATCTTTTTTTGCGAGGGGCAAAGATAACTAGCAGAGCTCTTACCACCAAGACTTTCTTATAAAACTAGAACCAAGCGACCCACCATCAGTTTACCTTTCATAAAATAAGGGGTTTAATCTGACCTAAGGAACGCGGACGAAATAGATATGTACGATTGGGCAGAGATTTTTCGTGGAAGACAAGGAAGGAAAACCGAGCATAGCGAGCTATGCAAGGCTTTTTCTCCACGCGAAGTTGGGGTAAGGGCCCCCGCTGTTGCGGAATTCGCGGAAAAGATCAACCAAGCATGTGAAGTTATTTTGGTCGCGTTCCTAATCATTGGCGGCAGACGTTTTTGGTACGAAAGTAGCCCATAGGTTTAATCACATCCCCCCTCCAATCAGCTTTAGATTACATGAAACTTATCATACTCTTAGGAAGTGTCCGCGAAGGGCGGCAAAGCCATAAAATCGCAACCTACTTGCTTCGCCGTTTGGAAGCTGAGCCAGGTACTACACCAGAACTGGTCGATTTGAAGGCTCAGCCTCTGCCCATCTTCGAATCGCGCTGGCAACAAGATGATGCCCCCCAAGAGGCTTTGGCTAGCCTGGGGGAGCGTCTACAGGCAGCAGATGCGATGATCTTCGTCTCGCCCGAATACCACGGGAGCTATACCGGCGTACTCAAAAATGCCGTCGACCACTACTGGGGCGAATTTGCCCGCAAACCTATCGGCGTGGTAGCTACGGGCGCAGGCCAATTTGGTGGGCTCAATGCCTCTACTGAAATGCAGCAGCTTGTCTTGTCGATTGGGGCCTTTCCCATGCCCCTCAAGCTGCTGGTGCCCCGTATCAAGCATGCCTTCGACGAAAATGATGAACTCATCGACGAAAAAAGCCGAGAGCTCACCGAAAAGTTCGTGAATGAATTCTTGTGGTTTTCTCGCGCCATCCTCGCTGCCAAAGAGCGGCAGGGAATGGTCTAAAGGATCGGAGAACAAGGGGAAGATGGAAGATGGGCAGCGCTTGTTTTTGACAAGATTGGCAAAATCCTCAGGATGACCTAGTGCTCTGTCAAGTTGAAAAAGATGCAGCGATCACCCATCATTCGGGAGTTGACAGAGCACTAGAGGCAGATGATTATCAGATGCCTCCCGTCCTGTCAATCCTGAAACTTCACTTGACTCTGTCTCATGCTTTCATGTTTTCCGGTAGGATGATAGGCCACCGTGAAATCCGGCGATATCACGTTGCGAGGTTCTGGGATATCCTGAAAGCGAGGGGGAATGCCCATGGCATCGTACACCACCTGATGGATGCGCTGGCGAATGCGCAGGCGATTGATGCGCTGATTGTCAGGGGTGGGGTGGATGCGATTAGACAAAAAGACAAACACCAAATCGTGCTCGGGGTCTACCCAAAAGCAGGTGCCCGTAAAGCCCGTGTGCCCATAGGTGAACGGTGAAGCGCTAGGAGCCACGATGTAATCGGCGTTGTAAGGCGGCTTGTCGAAGCCCCAGCCACGACGGCCGCGCTGCCGCTGGGTAAAAGCCTCCACCAACTCTGGGCTGAAAAACTGCTCGCCACCGTAGCTACCGCCATTGAGTAGCATCTGCCCAAGAATAGCGAGGTCATTGGCGTTGGAAAAAAGCCCCGCGTTGCCAGAAACCCCACCCATTAGGGCCGCCGTCGGGTCGTGGACATTGCCGCATAGCATTTGTCCGCGCCATTGATCTCGTGAGGTGGGCACTAGTTGGTCAGCGTCGAAGCGCTCGCGTGGGTTGAAGCCCATGGTCTGCAGCCCCAGCGGACGATAAAAGGCCGAATCCATGAAGCGACTCAGCGGCATCTGCGTTACCGAGTCGATGGCCTGCTGCATCAAAACCATGTTCACGCAGCTATAGCGATAGCGGCCCGTATCGGCGCGCAGGCCTTTGGCGTCGTTCCATAGCGAGTCAATGTAATTGCCCCGTAGGTAGAAGTGCTCGGCCACAGGTACGTTGTACTGGGCATCGGCCACCGGGCTGTACAGGGGGCTGGAAAGGCGGCGAAAATAGGCCCCTACCGGCAGGCCCGCAGGCAACCCTGAATGATGGCTCATCAAATGTGAGAGCGGAATATTGAAAATCTCGCTGCGCCGTGGCTTGCCCGACACCCGCACCCGGCGGGCCACCACGTAGAGCGAATCGCCGATAGGCACCGTATCGCCCGGCATAGCGATCAGATCCAGGTCGAGCAGCGAGTCGGGCTGCCGGGGGGCCTCAGCCAGCACGATGGTGTCATACACCACCTGATGACCGGGGATATACGTGCTATCCTGAAAATACCTACCCAGTTTGGCGTTCATGTCTAGGCGGCCTTGCTGAGCCAGGCTCATGCTCGCCAGGGTGGTGGCTGCGACCTTGGTGATAGAGGCCAGATCATACAGGTCATTGGGGCGCACGGGCTGGCGACGATCATAAGTATGATAGCCAAACGCCCGGTTGTAGATCACGTGCCCAGCTTTGGCCACCAGCACCTGGCAGCCAGGCATGGCATATTGCTCGATACCCTCGCGCACGATCTCTTCAATGCGCACCAGGCTATCAGAGCTGATGCCCACGTATTCGGGCTCGGCGTAGGCCAGGCGTACCTGCGGCAGGCGATAGCTCTGAGAAAGGCCCAACTCACTGGCCAGGTCATCGGGAAGCGGGCGCGACGTAGCAGCCCCCCCAAAAAGCGCTTGCGCAGCCATCTCCTGCGCCATGCGCCGGGCGTGGGGCACTTGCAAGATGGTAGGCATCGAGGTCAAAGGCTTGACCATCTCGGTGCTACCAAA
>CAYVAP010000403.1:0-5089 GCA_964449365.1 uncultured Bacteroidia bacterium | reverse complement strand
TTCGATGTTCCAGGGAGCGGCTTCCAAATTGTTCGTCATGATCATTTCCTCGAAGTGGAGCGTTTGGTTGCGCGCGGATTTCGCGGATTTCGCAGACGGACGCTTCGATGTTCCAGGGAGCGGCTTCCAAATTGTTCGTCATGACCATTTCTTCGAAGTAGACGGATAGCATGACCATCCTGCTTCGACGCCAGCCTCTTTTTCATGACATTGCTCAGCCCCGCTTTCCTTGCTACCTTTGTAATCCATGGCTAATTATACTCAACATCCTGCGAATTGAGGGTTTGGTTGCGCGCAGATTGCGCGAATTTCGCAGCAATACGCTTCGATCTGCGCCATTAACGAGATACAAATAGCTGCGCGCTCTCCATTCAAAATTCTTTGCGTATAAGCGCCTCTATCTAACTTTCATCCTGGACCTGCCCGCATGACGCAACGCTTTCGCCCCTCAATCAATATCATTCGCGACCAAGAGGCAGCTTTCGACTACCTTCCTACCCCTAATGCCGAGCGGGTGTTTCGGATCATTGCGGATAACTTTTTGGCGGGCAACCGGGCGTTTTCCATCCTGGAGACCTATGGCACCGGGAAATCTTCCTTCCTGCTCGCGCTGGAGCGGCACCTCTGCGGCAAGGCTACCTATTTCTCCTCGTCCTGGACCGATGCGCCTCTTTTCACTTTCCACAAAGTGGTGGGACAATTTTCTTCCAGCATCGGCGCGGTGGCCCAGGCCCTGGATTTGTCGCAAGCCGACGAGGGCTACATCCTCTCGGCCCTCACTGCGGGTCAGCCAGAGCTGTGCCGGGTATTGGTGATCGACGAGTTTGGAAAATTTTTGGAGTACGCTGCCAAAAACGATCCTGAGCGTGAGCTGTACTTCATCCAGCAGCTAGCCGAAGCCGCCGCGCAGCCCGACAACAA
This sequence comes from uncultured Bacteroidia bacterium, assembly GCA_964449365.1. Lineage (GTDB taxonomy): Bacteria > Bacteroidota > Bacteroidia > J057 > J057 > CAYVAP01. The sequence goes on along the minus strand of CAYVAP010000403.1, from coordinate 4,168 downwards.
CCTCCTGCTGATCGTGACCCTACACCAGAGCTTCGACGCCTATGCGCGTAGCTTGGGCGATGCGCAGCGCAACGAGTGGGAAAAGGTGCGCGGCCGGCTGACTGAGATCGCCTTCAATGAGCCCGTGGAGCAACTGCTGTACGAAAAGCTGGCCGATGCCTTTCGAAGCCTTGATAATATCGTAGATTTTACGAAAATTGAGGTTGTTTCGGAGGGAGAAGAAGTCTTCGAACTGGAAATAAATGCCAACCGCGAGGATTACGCCCGGCAGAAATTTCGGAGCAACCTCGATAAGGGTAAGCCCGAGCATGCTACTGCAAAAGCACGGCTCTAAACTGCCCTCACACGAGATCGCGCCACGGAAAGTGCAGCCATCGCCAAGGTGCTGCGGGATTTATTGAATGACCATGACTAACCCTCGCCATGTCCTCGGCCTCTCTGGCGGCACCAATAAAACCGCTGCCTTGGTACTGTACCTGTATGAGGGGCGACTGCCCGCCACCGATGGGGGGAGCCGAGGCGCAGTCAGCGTGAAAAGCCTGGCTCGGGGTACTTGATGGATATTTTGGATGATGACGGGGAGGGGTGTGCGGCGTGTTTTGTGTAAAATGATACCAGCCTAGGCATGAAATCATCTTTACCTCCCCACCAACAGTTGCCCGTAGGCCCGCTCGCTGGCCTTTTTGCCAAAACCTCCGCCTCCTACAAATTCTTCTGGTTTCTGGCCATCCTGGAATTGGTGGAAGAAGAGCCGGAGCAGACCATTCCTTTTCGCGAGTTGTTTGCTCAGATGCTGGCCAAGGTCTGGTATCCGGTGCATTATTTTAAGCTATCGTTTGGCAAGCAGGATAAATTGAGCGAAAAGGCGAAGGAACTGCACGCTTACGATCCTAGGCTTTTTCCCATCGAATTGGCCCCGGAAAAGTTGGTGGATCGGCTGCTGGTGCACCCTGACAAGGCGGTGGAGCGGTTGCTGTTTCACTTTCAGACCCAAGTACCCTATCGCCTGCTGACGGCCTGGCTGGGCACCGATCATACCAACCCCCAAATCGCCCGATTATCGCAGGATTACAATGAAAATTGCCCGTATCGCCTCAACCTCGACGGTGAAAAGTCCATCACCATCAACCCCGCGTGGCAAGAGTACTTGTTCGAGCACAAGGGTATTTTGCAGGACTATACCTATTGGAACCTGCTGCTCTATCTCCAGGACCGCAACCCCAACGTACCGGACATTGCCCACAAGTTGGTCAAGCCCCAGGAGCGGCAGTCGCTCAGCCGCCACCGCAACTTGTGGAATCTTTACCTGGCTGAGCGAGACGGCATTCCATGCCTGTACACGCGAAAACCGCTGCGCAAAGGAGCTTATGACCTCGACCACTTCATTCCCTGGAGCTTTTTGCCCAACAACCAGATGTGGAACCTGATTCCTGGCGATAGCTCGGTCAACAGCAGCAAGAGCAACCACCTGCCTGACCTGGATTTTTACCTGCCGGATTTAGCCAGCCAGCAACAAGACGCCTTGCAGTTTTTTCTGAAAAAAAGCCCTAACAGCAGTCTGCTGGAAGACTACCTGCAACTGGCCCCGGAGCTCGCCGCATTGGCCGACCTTTCCCCAAATGCTTTTACCCAGCGCTACCGCGAGACCCTGGGACCGATGGTCCAGATCGCCACCAACATGGGCTTTCGGGCGGGCTGGCGGTGGGAGCGCAGCTAAATTGGTTTTGACTACCTTTACACATACCTTTGTATAAAGCGGAAATATGGCAACGAATCTAAATATCGACGTGGACTTGTTGCAAGAAGCGTTGGAGCTTAGTGGTCTTAAGACCAAGCGGGAAACGGTCAACCTTGCCCTGAAAGAGTTTGTGATGCGGCGACGTCAACAAGAGATTTTCGAGCTATTTGGCACCATCGAGTATTATCCTGATTATGACTACAAGAAGCATCGCTAACCCATGGATGTTTTGATCGACACAAGCGTGTGGTCGCGGGCGCTGCGAAGCCAATATGGACAGGTAGAGCGCCAGGAAATTGTGCGCTTGGTCAATGATTTTCGGGTGGCGATGATTGGTCCGGTGCGTCAGGAAACACTCTCAGGTATGCGACATGAAGAGCAATTCGAAAAGGCGAGGCAAAAATTACGCGCTTTTCCTGATATTCCTCTTTCCACGGAGGTTCATGAGTTGGCTGCGAGCTACTTCAATCTGTGCAGAGCGCAAGGGATACAAGGGTCTCATATTGACTTTTTGATTTGCGCGGTGGCAGTAACGAACCAAATGGAGATTTATACCTTGGATGACGATTTCGAGCGGTACGCTGATCTGCTTCCTATTCAGCTTTACACGCCGGTCAACTCATAGCTAGCCATGCACCTCTACCACTCTCCCGACAACCCCTACCCGCACTACACGGCCATCGACCGCAAGGAGGTGTCGTTTCCTACGCGGGTGCTGTTGGAAAAAGGGCTGATCCAGGGGCGTACCCTGGACTTTGGTTGTGGGAAAATGGCAGATTTGAAGCATTTGCAGCGATTGGGGATGGAGGTAGTGGGCTTTGACCCGCATTATCTGAATGAATGGCCAGTAGGGCAATTCGACACCATTTTGTGCCACTATGTGCTCAACGTCCTGCTGCCGGTGGAGCAAGCCTACGTGCTGATGAACGTGGCCGAACTGCTCAAGCCTGGTGGTACAGCCTACTACACGGTGCGTCGCGACCTCAGGCGGGAGGGCTTCCGCGACCATCACATTTATAAGGTGCCCACCTACCAGTGCAACGTCAAGCTGCCTTTTCGCACCCTGAAGAAGGCCAACCACTGCGAGATTTACGCTTACCAACATTTCCCACTGACTGCCCCCCAGACCGTACAGCCCTTCGCGCCCCACGGCCCAGCCGAGCTGATCACAGAAACGGCTTCGGTCTACGCCATTTTCGCCCAACCGGGCCTCCTGCCCGGGCACGCCCTCATCATCCCCAAGCGCAGGGTGGAGGACTACTTTGCCCTCAGCCTCAAAGACCAAACCGCCATGACCATCGTGGTGCGGCGGGTGCATGAGGTTTTGCAGCATCATTACCAGCCCAGCGCCTTCAACCTCATCATCAACTCCGGGGCTGAGGCTGGCCAAGGCCCCGCGCAGGTGCACGCCCACGTGATCCCGCGGCCCTGAGGCAGGTTGCTAACAGGCAATCGAGTCGAGGGGGCGCTTGGCCAGTGAAGCGGCATGATCGTCCCCTTGCTTCTTTTTCCGTATCTTGCTAAAAATCCTTGGGGACGCACATGGCACGAGACCATTATCATCAGTTGGTGAAGCAAGCCTTGACAGCAGATGGTTGGACGATTACAGATGATCCTTTGTATTTGGATTTGGCTTCGACCACGTTGGAAGTTGACTTGGGGGCAGAGCGTCTGATCGCTGCTGAAAAGGGGAAAGAGAAAATCGCAGTGGAAATCAAGAGTTTTCTTGGCAACTCCACCGTGTAGGAATTTTATAAAGCAATGGGTCAGTTCAACTTCTACAACCTGGCGCTAGAGGAATTGGAACCAGAGCGACTCCTCTATTTGGCGATGCCAGAGCCAGCTTATCAGGATGTACGCAAAGAACCCATCGCCCAAAAAGCGATTGAGCGTTATCGAATTAGATTGATCGTATATAGCTTAGAACAGCAAATTATCACTTCATGGATCGGATAGCTGAACGTAAACAGATCGCGCGTGAGGTGCTCAATGAGATCGCGGCCATTCGCACGATCTCGCGATTTACCATGCGCACCCAGTATCTCTTTGATGATGAGCACGGACAGTATATGCTCCATAAATATGGCTGGCGCGGCGAGCGGCGTATTTATGGAGTGGTGGCCCATTTGGAGATCGCGGCAGATGGGAAAATCTGGATTCACCACGACGGGACGGGCCTGGATTTGGCTGAAATGCTCATGAGTCGAGGCGTGCCTCAGCAAGAGATCGTCATGGCCTTTCACCATGAACTGATGCGGGCTAATACTGGATTTGCCGTGGCCTAATACGCGATCATTGACGAGTACCAACCTCATCATCAACTCCGGGGCTGAGGCCAGTGCTTCGCATTCGAAATTCGTAATCAGGAATTCGTCATTGAAAGTAAAGCTGGCCGCTTGGCGCGGCCACTGAGTGAGCCTATATGTGGGG
>CAYVAP010000402.1:0-5092 GCA_964449365.1 uncultured Bacteroidia bacterium | reverse complement strand
AAGCACCCGAAAGCCATCTTGTTAATCTTGCTCATCCGGTCAAAAAACAAGCGCGCCAAAGGCTCATGTCCAGTAGGACAAATGGGCCATCTAATCTCACCCCATTTCCTCGATGCGCTGGATCATCTGTTGAGCGAGATGGCGGCGGTCGAAATGCGTCTCGGCCAACTGTCGCCCGGCTCGGCTAAACTGGGCACGCATTTCGGAGGAGCTAGCCAAAAAGAGGATGTTTTGAGTAAGGGCCATATCGTTGCGCTGAGGGGCAGAAAAGCCGCAGCGGTAATCGGTGAGGTAGCGGGCTTGCCAGCCCTGATAGTTGGTGATGATGGGCAGGCCGGCGGCCAGGTAGTCAAAAAATTTGGTGGCCGAATTGGTCTCCAGCACTGAATAAGGGGCAAAGCTCACCAGCCCGATATCGGCCTGGTTGAGTAGCTGGGTGGCCTCTTCGCGCGACACCTGGGGCCGAAACCACACCTGATCGAGGGCTAGTTCTCGGGCCAGATTTTGAATGCGATGGGCATCATTGCCCTGGCCTACTACCGTGAGGCGAATGTCGTCGCGTCCCTGGCGCTTGATTTCGCGCATGGTGCGCATGATCTGGCTGAGGTCATTGGCCTTTCCGATGGTGCCGGTGTAGATCAGCTCCACCGGACCGTCTTTATCAGCGGCTCGCGGCACGAAGGTGATGGCTTCGACATCGGCACCATTGGGGATCACCGTCAACCGATCGGCGGGTACCTGATGGCTCATGATGAGCTCGGCCATGCCCTCGGAGTAAGGAAAAATCTGCCGGGCCGCTTCGTACATGCGATCGGTGCGATGGTAGAGCCACCGCTGCAAGCGCTGACCCGGGACCATCCCCATCTGAATGGGGGTGTCGGGCCACACGTCGGCCACTTCGAAAAAAAATGGCTTGGCCCAGCGGGTGGCCGTTTGTCGCCCCAATTCACCCACCGTCAAAGGGGCCGAATACGCCAAAACCACGTCGAAGGCATGCCCATCAAGGCGGCGAAGCAGCCGCTGGGCCTGCCGAAAAAACTTCAAGAAAGCCTCCACCCTATGCCGCGCAGGCATGAGGTGATCATAAGGCACCGGGAGCAAGTACAGCTCGATGCCTTCATGCTCGGTATGCATCCCTTTTCCCTGGCGCACCTTGAGGGGATGATCGGCAGGCAGGTAGGCATCGCTGGCTACAAAGGTAACGCGATGCCCCGCAGCGCGCCATCGTTGGGCAAACTGCCAGCAACGGTTGTTACCCGGGCAACCGGGCAGCACCAGCAACTGTTGGAGGTAGAGCAAATGCATAAACCTGCGAGCTATTGAGGGGCCTGGCGCATCATTTCTTGCTGCAAAAGCGAAGCCACCGCGTAGCGGCTGCTGCCGAGGTGCTCGCGCAGGCGATCGAGCAGGGCTACTACCTGATCCAAGCCGATCTCACGAGCCCAGGCCACTGGGCCTCTGGGATAGTTGGTCCCCAACTGCATGGCGCGGTCGATGTCCTCAGCACTCGCGGTTCCCTCTTCCATCACCGCAAAGGCTTCATTCATGATCATGAACAAGGTACGTGGCGTGATCATGCCCACCTGATCGCGTACGATGGCGACTTCTACGCCCAGAGCCTCCGCTAGGGTATCTAGTTGGGCCTGCTCTGCTGGGTGGTAGCAACTCACTTCCCACACCGGTCGATTGATAAAGGTCGGCAAGGCATTGAGGCCAAAGAGCCGACAACTGATTTCACCTTTACAAAGGTATACCATTTCGTGGAGCGAGCGATGCACGGCACAGCCCAATACCGTGAGGTGGGCATAATGGGCATAAATGGCCAGCCTTTCTACGGCTTCGTCTAGCGAAAGGTCGATCAGCCAGTCATAATGGGACAAATCATACCGCGCGGGTGGCAGGGTTCCCTCGTAAGCAGGGGGCGGATGGGCTACGCGACGCAAAAATTCTTGACGACGACCAGCAGGTCCGACCAGGGCGTAGGAAGTCATGAGGGGTTTATTCGAAATTGAACATTCAATATCCGGTAAACGGGCTCCATCAAATTGCCATCACCGACGGAAAAATACTCCGTTAAAAAAAGCGTTGGGTGGAATAAATTTTCCGCCCAACGCCAGCTCGTTCCCAGTAGAAAAATCCTGACTATTCTGGGATCGAGTGCTCTACTCGCATCTGATTAAGGGAATAAGGGCTCATATTGGGTGGAAGTTCACCCCCTGCGTCCCCCTCTAGGGGATCTTTCCTTCAGTTGAGCGCAGTTCAACCTTGCTGCCGCGCCCCCTTGAGGGGGCTACGGGAGTGAAAAGAGCCGCAAAAATCAGCACTCGAAAGCGGAATGGTCAAGAAAAATCTAATCAATTTTGACCTTCGGCTGGGCCTACGCCCCCCATGTGAAACGGATCCTGCTCCACTTCAGCTTTGAGGCGCAGGACGATCACGCCGTTGTCGGGATCATTGCTGCGGACGGTGATGCTCTTTTGCTGCATCCCCTGGCGGCCCTGCGAGTTGAAGGTAGCGACGATCTCGGAGGCCTCCCCCCCTTTGACCACCTTGTCTTTGGGTGCCGTAGCGGTACAGCCACAGCTCGCCTTGACCGATTCGATGATCAGATCATCTTGGCCAGTGTTGGTGAACTTGTAGGCGTACGTTACTTTTTCGCCCGAGATGATCTTGCCAGCATCGTACTCCATGGCTTCAAATTCGATGTGGGGCATAGCCGCCAATTCCGCCTCAGAATACACCTTGTTGAGGGTTCCGTTGATGGTGAGGATCTTTTGGGGCATAGCCTGATCGTTGGTGCGCAAGGTGATCCGCTTGGTGAAAGCACCGGGCTCGGCGAAGCGCTCGCCGACGGCAGTTATGCGAACCAGCCCGGTCTGTCCGGGTGCCAACTCTCCCCCGGGGAAGGTAACCTTCAGCTCGGGATTTTCTGTGGGGTCCACCTCGATGCTAACGGGCACAGGGCCATTGTTGCGCACCTTGAAGCTCACCGTAGCTTCCTGGTCAGAATCTACCGTACCCATATTTTGGATCAGCTCATCAAAAGCGAGGTTGCCCATTGGGCGCTTGTACACCGATGCCATCGTGGGATCACCGCCCGGGGGATTGTTTACCTTCCCTTTGATGTAGAGCACGATGGGGCGATTGCCCTGCTCACCATAGTTGACCGTAACGGTTTTGGTGAAAGGACCGACGCGGTTGGTGTTGTACTTGACCTTGATCTCGCCAGTCTCGCCAGGGGCTACTGGCTCGCGGGTCCAGGCAGGGGTGGTACAACCACAGGAGGCCTTCACCCGAGTGAGCGTAACGGGCTCTTCAGAGGTATTGGTGAAGACAAAGGCGTACTCCGCCGGAGCCCCTTTTTCCAACTCCCCAAACTGATGGGTCGTCTCCTCAAACTTGATCTTGGCTGCATCTTGAGCCTGTACGCTCAGACTCCAGATCAGCCCTAACAGGATGCATACCAACAGACGAAGCTTCATGGCACAAAACATTTTGGTGAATATTACCCGAAAAGGAAAACGCGCAATCAATGGCTTGGATAGTGATGGAAATCACCTTACCAGCCTCAATGCAAAGATAGGCGTTGGCAAGCAGATCCCCTAATGCGAATTTATGATCATTACTACGCTGGCTGCGGCTTGGTGCTTGAACTGGCCTGTTTTTTGCGATCACACTTGGAAAGTTGCCCCTAAAGTCGTAGCTATGCAATCCAATTGATGAGAGCCGTATAACATCTTTCATCATTTGCCGTAATAAGAAACACAATCGTAACGAATACAGTGCGGGGTGGAGCAGTAGGTAGCTCGTCGGGCTCATAACCCGAAGGTCGCTGGTTCGAGTCCAGCCCCCGCTACCAAGTCATATTGCGGAGTGGAGCAGTAGGTAGCTCGTCGGGCTCATAACCCGAAGGTCACTGGTTCGAGTCCAGTCTCCGCTACTTCAATCGGCCTACACATTACGTGTAGGTCGTTTTTTTATCTGGCCCCTTCAGAAAAAAAAGCCGCCCCCGGAGGAGCGGCTTTCACTGATATTTGAAGTGAATCTCGCGTCAGATGACGGTGGTCTTCGGGTTGCGCATTTCTAGTTTTCGCTCATCGGACAGAAACATCTCGCGGTCGAGCTTGCGAGAGATGGCGAAGGCCGCGTTGACCAAGCCCACGTGGCTGTAGGCTTGGGGAAAATTGCCCCACTGGCTGCCGTCGCGGTAGTCGACGTCCTCGCTGAGCAGCCCTACGTGATTGCTGTACTTGACCAGGCGCTCGAAATTCTCTACCGCTTCTTCCACCCGGCCGATCATCGCCAGGGCCTCGGTGTACCAGAAAGCACAAATCAGAAAGGTAGTCTCCGGCTCGCCAAAGTCATCGGCGTGCTTGTAGCGATAGAAGAGGCCGCCCTCAGTCTTGAGCTCCGATTCCAGCACCGCCACGTGCTTGCGGGCGCGCTCGCTATTGGGGTCGAGATAGTGCATGGTAATGAGCTGCAACAAGCTGGCGTCGAGGTTGTCTACCCCGATGGCTTGGGTATACACGCCACGCTCTTCGTCGTAGCAGGCCTCGATCTGCTTGCTAGCCTCCTTGATCAGCCGCTCAGCCAGGCTCATCATCTCGTAATCTTTGTAGTACTGCCCGATTTTAAGGGCCGCATTGGCCCCTGCCCAGTGAAAGAGGAAGGTGTAGGCGTGCATTTGGGCTTTGTTGCGAAATTCCCACAGCCCGGCATCCGGCTCGTACATGGTAGCCTCGATCTGGCGCAGGATGCGCATCACCATGGGCAGCAGGTGCGACTTGTCCTCATGGACGAGGCGCTCGTCCACAAAGAGGGGCAACAGCGAGACCAGCACCTGGCCGTAGACATCGTTTTGGATGTGCTCATAGGCTTGGTTGCCCACCCGCACGGGGCGGTTGTTGTCTTGGTAGCCCGCCAAGTCGACGATCTTTTCGACCAGCTTGGCCTCACCCGAGATGGAGTACAGGGGCTGAAAGCGGCTGCTACCGTTGAGTTGCAGGGCCAAGTTTTCGATGTAGTGGGCATACTGCTCTAGCTCGGCAAAGTGCCCCAGGTTGGTGAGCGACTTGAGGGTATAATGCGT
>CAYVAP010000401.1:0-5096 GCA_964449365.1 uncultured Bacteroidia bacterium | reverse complement strand
CTTTTAATTGCGAATTGCTAATCATGAATTTCGAATTGACCCCCTATGATCCTTGCATGCAGGTGAGAGATTCACCGGTTGTGGCGCGCAGATTTCGCGGATCTCGCGGAAAGGCGCAGCTACCGCTGCTGTGGTACCAATATGAGGCACTCGTGCTTTTCTCTAACGGATCAGGGTCAGTGACCCCTTGTAGGTGTGTTCACCGATGCGCAACACGTAAAAGTAGGTTCCTTCTTTCGCTTCAGACCCATCCTCCAGCAAGCCATCCCAGCCGGGCAGCAGACCATTTTCATTGCGAAACACCTGCCGCCCCCAGCGGTCCAGGATTGCCAGGCTTACGCTCGCTTGGCCGTCGTACGCCACCACGTATTCATCGTTGACCCCATCGCCGTTGGGCGTGAATACATTGGGCACCCTCAGCTCCGGATGGCCGATCTCGATGGGCCCCAGCCCGTAGGTATCGGTACAGCCCCCCGCGTCCGTGATGGTCAGGCTCACTTCATAGCTACCCGGATCTTGGTACACGTGCGAGGGATTTGCTTCGGTGGAAAAGCTCCCATCGCCAAAATCCCAAAAGTACTGCTCAGCTTGCCGCGACTGATCGATGAAGCTCACTTCGGCATCAGGGAGAATGAAGCGGCGATCTTCGGACCAGTCAAGGGAAAAACGCGCTTCCCCTCGCTCCGAAACGTCGATCACGTACTGGACGATCTGGCTGCTACATCCTCCCTCCCCCATCAGCGTCAGGCTGACGGGATAGCTGCCTGGCTGCTCGTAGGTATGCGTAGGCTGGGCCAGGTTGCTGATGGCCGTGCTATCGCCAAAGTCCCAGACGTAAGCCACCGCATCAGGCGAAGGCGCTTCGAAGGATACCGTCAGGGGAGCGCAGCCTTCTACCTGAGAGACAGCATAGCCAGCCTCGGGGGTAGGATTGACTCGCAGCGCAAAGGTATCTTGCGCCACACAGATTCCTTCGGTAGCCGTGACCACGTAGTCGGTGCTGACCTGAGGGATCGCCTCTGGATCGGCGATGGTCGAATCGCTCAGGCTAAAGCCCGGCGACCAATCGTAGGTGGTGCTACCGCGCCCACCGAGGGCCCGCAGGGTCAGGGGAGCCCCCCGACAAATGCGGTTGGTGTCCGCCTCGATCTCGATGGCTGTGGCATCAAAGATGTCGATGAAGAGGCTGTCGCGACTACGGCAGGAGCCCGAGCGAGCCTCGACGTAGTACATGGTGCTCTGCGTGGTCTGCGCCACCGGATTGGCAATCACCCACGACGAAAGGCTTGGATGCTGGTCCCATTGGTAAAAAATCGGTCCGTTGAGGTCGCCAGCTCCCGCTACGGTGTAGGTCGCATCGAGTTGAAGCTCCAATGGGCCACAAACCAGGGTATCGGTGCCGGCGTCGACCACCGGGGTTGGTAGCACCGTGACCGGCACCACGAGCTCAGCACTGCCACAACCGTAATTAGACGTTACCTGCACCCGATAGTCGGTGCTCACCGGCGGGCTCGCCGTCGGATCTCGCACGGTAGGATCGCTCAGCCCCACGCTAGGGGTCCATTGGTACGTGTAGGCCGTGGGGATGATGGAGCCACCCGATACCACCTTTAGCCCCACGCTATCGAAGGCGCAGGTCTCGTAATCAGGCTCATCACCGATCAAGGTGGGCACGGTGTGGACAATGACCGTGGCCGAATCCGCCGGACTAGGACAGCCATTCGACCAGGTAATCAGGTAATACGTGGTGGTGCTGGGGGGCTTGACCTCCGTAATTTGCTCCGAAGAATCCGTCATGCCGATAGACGGAGTCCAGATGTAATCGTAGCCCGGACCAGCCCCATCAGCATAGCCCTGCAGCAGAGCCGTATCGCCCAAGCAAATATTCAGGTCTGGTCCGGCCTCGGCCACCGGGGTAGGACGTACCTCCACCGTGATGGTGCTCAACGTATCCAGGGTAGTAGCATCACTGCTGCAGCCGTTGTAGCTATCCACGATCACGGTGTAGATGGTGGTGGTATCGGGCGTGGCGTAGGGATCCTGAATGTTGGGATTGCTGAGCCCTGCGGCGGGTACCCACCGAAACTCATAGGGCGGGGGAGCCGCCTGGGCATTCACGATCTCGGCCCTTAGTTGTGCGCCTGCACCGCGCAGACAGGCAAACTGATCTGGCCCGGCGTCTACCCGGGGCAACTCATTGACGTTGACCACGATGTCGTCAAATTCACTGGTACAGCCATCGGCATCGGTGATTTGCACCGAGTAGACCGTGGTATCGTCAGGATTGACCGTGGGGGTCGAGTCATTGGCATTGCTAAAGCCGCAGAAGCCTGGATTGTCGCAGTACCATTGGTAGTAATAGGGAGCAGTGCCGCCAATCGCAGTAGCGCGCAACTGTACCCCGCCCGTCCCCGCGCAGAAAAAGGTGTCTCCCCCCGCAAAGGAGCTGAAGTCGGTATTGACCTTGATGAAAACGGTGTCGCTGCGCGTATCGAAGGGCGGACAATTCTTCAGGTCGATGCCCGTGACAATGCTGCGAAAGACCGTACCACCGTTCGAGCAATTGGCCTGGAAGCATACGTTGCCAAAGATCGAGTCGTCCTGCTGTACCACTTCGAAGCTGTCGATGGGCAGAGAATTGCCAAATAGATCTTCGAAGCGGTAGTCATAATCGAAGCCGGTGGCAGCGCTCAGGTCTGCGATGAAAAAGCTGTAACAGGCCTCGCCCGCGATATCGATAGATATCGTGTCATTGGACACGTAGGGATTGCCGCTGAGGTCGACCTCCACCACTGGTGGGGCAGTGAAGGGCACATAAATGCGCACGTACACCGTGTCTCGTACCTCCAGGGAGTTGTTGCATTCGCCATTGTCGCGGGCCCCCACGATCAAGGCTACCACCTGATCTTCATCGTCGCAGGTGGGCGTCCAGCAGATCTGCGCCTGCATGGGGTTGATGCCGTTGAGGATTACGCTGGGAGGGTTGGCAGAGTTGAACACCGAGCTCTCGGTAAAGAAGGTCAGCGAATCCTGGGGATTGAAGTCGACCAGATCGACCGTGTAACAAATCTGCTCGGTCGCCTCGATCAGGATGGTGTCGCCGTTGGTCTCTAGCCCACTGAGGTCATGGCTAGCCGTGGGGGGGTCGTTGGGCGGCAGGTCGATCTGCACGAAAACGGTATCGTAGCGAAACGCCTGCGCCGAGCAAGGCTTATCGTCCGATACCTCAAAGACCATGGGGATCAAATCCCCCACGAAGTCGCAGCTTGGCGTCCAGCAAACCTGTGTATTCGCGGGATTACCAGGCGAGTGGGTAACACTAGGCCCATCCGGCTGGGTGAAAATAGGGCTCTGCGGGTCGATGGTCAGCATATCCCCTCCGTCAGGATCGGTGGCAATGACATCAAAGCATAGGCCATCATTGGCAAACGCAAAAATGGTATCTCCGTTGACCACGTTGCCACTCAGGTTCGCGCCAATGCTAGGCGGCTGATTGGGCGGGATGTTGACCCGCACGTAGGTGGTATCGTAGGCTTTGCCTTCATTGCTGCATTGCCCAGGGTCTTCTACCCCATAGATCAGGGTGAAAGTCTGCCCTTCGTAGGCACAGCCTGGCGTCCAACATACCTGCGCCTGGATGGGGTTGCTGCCGGTAGTGCTGACCGTCGGGCCATTGGGGTCATTGAAGATGGGACTGACCAGATCAAGACTCAAGAGATCTCCCAGGTCGGAATCTATGCCCGTAAAAGAGAAGCAGAAGCTGTCCTCTACGTCCAAGATGACGGTATCGCCACTGGTATTTAGGCCGCTTAGATCGGTAGTGATGGTCGGCGCTTGATTGGGTGGCGTCTCGATGCTTACATAAAACAGGCTTTCGGTAGTCTGATTGACCTTGCACAGCGAAGAGTCACGCGCCCCGATGCGAATGGGCACCACCTGCCCCTCAAAGGCGCAGCTTGGCGTCCAGCACACTTGCACAGCGATCGGATTGGTCCCCGTGGCCGTAAAAGTCGGCGGGTTATTGGGGTGCTGAAAAATGGGACTCACCGGAAAAGTCGTCAGCATATCCGGCCCGTTAGGGTCGCTGATGGTGTAGTCGATACAAAGGTTGTCCTTGGCAAACAGGTAAATGGTGTCGCCGCTGACATTGAGCCCTGTCAGGTCGGGCGTGATCACAGGCGGGGTGTTGGGGGGCGTTTCGATTTTGACCCACACCGTATCGAATACGTTACCAAAGTTTTGACAACCATTGTCATCCACGGCCCCGACAATCAGGGGGATGGTTTGCCCATCATACGCGCAAGCCGGCGTCCAGCACACCTGTCCGTTGATCGGATTGGTGCCCCCCGTAAAGGTAAAGCTAGCCGCCGGAGGGATGACATTGGCCCCAAAGGCATCACTGACCGTGTAGGCTTGTAGGTCCGCCGTCGGGTCGCCCGTGATGGTCACGTCGTAACAAAAAGGCTCTCCCCCCTCGACCAGAATGGTATCCCCACTGGTATTCAGCCCTGTCAAGTCATGCGAGATGGTGGGAGGGTTAGGTTGGGGGATACATTCGATCACGTGGATCTGAAAGTCGCGCCGATTGGCCCCGATCAGCACCCCATTGCGGTACTCGCGCACCTCGATAGCAAAGACAAAAATCCCCGTCTGATTGGGCGTAACCGTCAGTAAACCACTCTGTGGGTCGATACCAGTATTGCCAGAACCAAACGGATCCGTAAAGCTGTAGCCTGCCTGAAAGTTGACGTTGTCGTAGGGCGGTGGCCCCATGGGATTGTTGATGGGCGGATTGGGATCGATCACGGGTTGATTACCGGTAAAGTTAGGATTGCCGGTGCCCAGGCCCTGAAAGTTGGTACCCGTGTAGGGATCGACTAGCGCATAGGCTAGCGAATCGCCGTCGGGATCGGTGGCCGAGTGATCGAAGGAAAAGGCAAGGTTGTTGCAAAGAAAAATGGGCGGCACCTGGTCAAAGGTCGGCATGCTATTGCAGGGGGCCACATTGGTAGGAGGAATGGTGGCCAGATAGGTGATGCCTTCTGACAAGGGAACGGTTAGGTTTGTGATAGCACTGTTGCGATAGCAGCGCGACC
>CAYVAP010000400.1:0-5111 GCA_964449365.1 uncultured Bacteroidia bacterium | reverse complement strand
GGCTCCACCGGTGATGATAGATATTTTGTTCGCGAGTCTGTCCATATTGGTCGAGATGATTTATTTGATAAGAAATTTACCCCCTTCCCCCTGTTTTCTGTACCAATGGCCAGTGAAAACCAGGGTTGACCTAGCTTAACACCATGACTAAAGTCATAGCTAACTCATTATTTTTCAGGAAAATCATGCTGCTGAGAGAGGGGTTGACCCAAAGGAGCTATTTGTAAGACCAGCCCTCGGATTGCGCACCTTATCAGAACCATTTTCGCACCCAAGGGCTACTATTCATCATGTGATGCAAGAAGGATACGTCAAATTTCAGCAGGCCTGGCAACAGGCTGCCCCCCTACCTGAGGCTGCCCTCTCGTCCTTGATGGCGGTGCGGCAGTTGCTCTACCGACAAAATCTCATCGGCTATGCGCCGCAGTTGGGAGTAGGCTTTGGAAATATCAGTCGTCGCTGCGCCGATGGCGAACCCGGGCTCTTTATCATCTCAGGCACCCAGACCGGCGAGTTCTCTCAATTGACCACTGAGCACTTCACCGTCGTAGAGAGCTACGACCTAGCCGCCAATCGCCTCCGCAGCCTGGGACCGCTGCGGGCCTCCTCCGAGTCGCTTACTCATGCGGCCATTTACGCCGCTGACCCTGCCTCTCAGGCCGTGCTACACGTCCACCATCTTGGCCATTGGCGGCGCCTCTACGACCATTATCCCACGACTGACCCAACCGCTAGCTACGGTACCCCCGAGATGGCCAAAGCCGTGCAGGCCCTCATCCATGACCATCCTCAGGCCCGCGCTCAGGGCGTCCTCGTCATGGGGGGCCACCAAGAGGGACTGTTAGCCTTTGGCACCGATCTCGATCAGGCATATCAGCGCCTCATGACTGCCCTGAGCTAGATGAATGGGGCCATAGGGATTTTGGTTTCGGCATGGCTTCAGCACGAAGTACCTCACCAACGCCTCACCAGCTCCGCACATTGATTCACGCAGTGGCTGCGCCAGCGGTGCTTCATAGATGAACCAATCCCCAATTACCAACTACGAATTTCTAATCCTTTACCCCTCCAGCTCCTCCGGTCTGCTCACCGGCAAGCGATCGCCACAAGACATGATCACGTGGTTGCCATCGCGGCGAGAAAAGGACTCCACGTAGTCGAGGTTGATGAGGTAGGAGCGGTGGATGCGCCGAAAGCGCGGATAGGCCGCCAGTTTCTCCGCCAGTTGAGACAGGGTACGCGTCACTGTTACCTGTTGGCGGCTGAAGAGCTGTACGATGCTCTGCTTATTGTCGGCTTGGCAGTACTCGATCTCGTCGAGGCTGACGAAGCGGTAGCCATGCTGCACCGGCAGCGAGACGCGATTAAAGTCTTGGGGGCGCTGTTGGCGTCGTTGCCAGGCTTTGTTGATGGCCTCTACCAATTCGCCCTCGTCGATGGGCTTGAGCAAATAATCGAGCGCATTGGCACGAATAGCTTCGATGGCGTACTCGTCGTAGCTAGTGGTAAAAATCACCTCGAAACTCAGATGGCGCAGCCGAGCTAGCACATCAAAGCCCGTCATACTCCCCAACTGAATGTCGAGCAGCAACAACGCTGGCTGACGGGCTTGAATCGCCTGGATGGCCTCCTCCCCCGATTGGCAGGTAGCCACTACCTCGACCTGCGGACAGTTGCGGCCTAGCTTGGCTTGGAGGTTTTGGAGGCCCAGCGTTTCGTCCTCGACGATGATGGCAGTGAGTTGATGCATGAGCAGAGGGGAGGTGGGAATAGGGAATAGGGGGAATAGGGGGAATAGGGGGAATAGGGGGAATTTCAGCTTTGGGAACCGGAGTTCCTAAGGAAAGTAGAAAAACGTGTTTGCGGAGTTCCTCGCAAGGATTTCTCGCCTTTATACCCTTACCCCTTATGCCCTTACCCCCTTATGCCCTTATACCCTTACCCCTTCCACCCTTCCACCCTGATCCCCTTCTCACTCCACCACCTCTCCCTGCTCCACCATGATACGGCCCTGCTGGATCACCCAGCGGACCTGTCGGATGTCTTCGATGTGGTCCCAGGGTCGGCCCTGCACCAGGATCAGATCTGCGGCCATCCCTGGGCTGATTTGTCCAGTGCGATCGTCGATGCGCAGGGTGCGGGCGTTGAGGCGCGTGGCAGCCACCAGGGCGTCGGTATGGCTACGCCCCGCTTCTACCTGAGCGATCAGTTCGTCGTGTAGGCTGCGGCCAAACTGCTGCGCTTCGCCGCGCGGATCAGAGCCGATACCGATTTCTACGCCTGCGTCAAGCAGGGCTTGGATATTCTTGCGCAGGCGCGGATGTTCAGCCCTAGGGCGACGCGCCAGCATCGGGTAGTAGACCACGTCTTGGGCTCGCATGAGAGCCATAGTAGCCGAATCAAGCGCTGCAGCAGGCCCGTAGGCTAATACGCGAGCGCCTAGTTTAGCCGCAGTGCGTAGGTCTTCGGCGGTACCACAACGTACCACCGCATAAGCGCCCTTGTTATCGGCCACCGCGATGAGGGCGCGCAGGGTTCCGCGGTCGAGCTTGGGCAGGTCGCCGTTGAAGTCGTCGTAAACGACCTTCACCGCATCGAGGCCATAGCCGAGCAGTTTGGCTGCCTCTTGCTGGGCTTTGGCAGGCGAATTGGGGGCGCGCACAGCCTCTTCTTCGAGGTTTTCGTTGCCCTCATACAGATCGAGGGGAAAGCCCCCCTGGGCCGTGAAGTCAGGCCCGGCGCTACGGATGCGCGGTCCGGCCAGGTCGCCGGTGGACTGCTGATCCTTGAGCAGCAGAATGTTTTGCGGCAAATCACCTGCGGAGAAAAGCGTCGTAACCCCGGCGGCCATCAGATGCCGTCGCACTTCGGGGCGCTGCTTGATGAAGCTCAGCAGGCCGCCCAAGTCGCTGCGGCTGAGATTTTCCTGCGTCGGTGCGTAAAAGCGAGCATAGCCATCGATCAGGCCCGGCAGCAGGCTCATCCCGCTGCCGTCGATCCGGCGGGCATCAGTCGGTACCTCGCAGTCGCCTAGGCAGGTGATTTGGCCCTGCTCCACCACCAAGGTAGGCGTACCGGGTAGCAGCGAATCGCCGTCGAAGACTTGCGCCCCCTCGATCACCAGGGGTTGATCCAAGACATCCGGGGCGCGATACAGCCCGCGGGTGAAGACAAAAAAGATGGTGAATCCGCTGATCAGGGTCAGCCCGATGATACCGATCAAAAGGGGGCGTAGGCAGCCGCTCTTGTTTTCAGAAGCCATGAGAACCGTTTGCTGTGCAATTTGCAACTCAAAGTTCGGGAGAAAGGGGGAGATTTGCTAGTAGACAAGCTCGGTTCTACGGTCAACGCAAACGCATTGGCTGGCGTCATCGGCAGCAGGGAGGTATGCAAGGATCATGTTAGCAGGAGTAGTGAAGCTACAATCAGATGGTAACGATCATTATTTTCTGTAGGTATCGTTTAACCTACCAATAGAGAATGGTTTCTCGTTTGCAAGTGCTTTCAGAATGAAGCGCCTGACCGGTCAGGTTGATTGCAGAATGCTGATTGTCAGTAATTTTCTCTTTTGATCGAAAGCTTCGCCGGCGGTTTTTTTCTCTAAATCGCCCCCGGTGTATCGGGCGAAAAGATCGACACGTGTAAATGATCAGCCGTGCCAACGTGTCGCAGGGTATTGAAGCCCATCAGCCAGAAGTAGGCGGCCAGCAGGCGGTTGCGGACTTCGCTGCGGCCTTTGGTGCGCAGGTCCATGGCGTGGGCATAGCCGTCGCTCTGGGGATAGTGGAGCGAATGCTTCAAAGCAGGTAGGCCCATGGCCTGATAGTCGTGGCTATTGCGAGCCATATCGGTAACCAGCAGCTCGCTATCGATCAGCACCAGGGTGCCCACGCTCAGTCGTAGCAGGGGATGTAGGGAGAGGTATTCCGCACGAACGGCCTCGCCCTTGGCGTTGTGGCCTGAGAGGTTGAAAAGGGTATAGCCCACAAAGCTCAGCATGAGCCCCAGCACCAGGTAAGACTTCAAGCGGATGCTACGCCGCGTCATGCGGCCTGGCCCCCGGATGGCATCGTAGACCATGGCTACATAAATCAGCAGCAGCAAAAATACCACGCCCATCATGGCCAACAAGGCCAGCCAGCTAGGCCATTGGTACTGTTCATACAGCCACACCGAGCCGCGAATCAGCACGAAAAACGGTAGCAGCACCATCAGGCTGAGCTGACCGAGCAAGCTGAGGCTTTGGAGAAGTGCCTTTTTCATTGCTAACCTTCGAAATTGATGATACAGAATCTAGCATCGACCCATCCCGATCCTCTCGCTCCGATCTTCAAGATGAGATTGATCATAGGAAATAGATCGTTATTTTTGGGCAAAGTTGAACCCTCGACATGACCCATGCTTGCCGCGTAGGGATGCTGAGCCTACTCACGGTCCTGAGCTTTCAGGTCCTTGCTCAAAAAAGCCCCGTTCACCTCACCGTGCCTGCCCTCGCGGGCGATGGCGTCTTTACTCTGCTAGATCGCTACGGGTTGCGTACCGACTGCAATTTGGCTTATTTTTATCGCATCAACGATCTGCGCAAAGGCCAGGGCCTGCGCAAAGGGCAGGCGTACCAACTCCCCTTGCTGATCTATGCCTACAACGGGCGCAGCATCCGCTCCACCACGGGCGTCGACGACTACGACTGGGCCGTAGCCGTGCAGACCTACAACGAGTCGCTGCACGAAATGGGCCTCAAGCCCGGTGATTATCGACGCGACCGCGTGCTGTGGGTGCCTTACAGCAGCCTATACTGTCGAAACGAGCCCTTACCCCTGCTGACCGCCTCGATCGACGAGACCATCGCCATCTCTTCATCTGCAAACAGTTCAGGGCAACCCCTGCGAGGAGTCTACCCCATTTTGGGAGAGCGGTATGCTCGGGTGCCTTTGCTCAGCACCAAACTGACGGGCAAGGTCTACTACGTGGTGGGCGGCCACGGCGGGGCCGATCCCGGTGCGGTGGGGCGCTACGGTCGGCACAACCTCTGTGCAGACGAATAGGCCTACGACGTGGCGCTGCGCCTTTCTCGCACCCTGCTCGAGAATGGGGCAGTGGTCTATCTCATC
>CAYVAP010000399.1:0-5115 GCA_964449365.1 uncultured Bacteroidia bacterium | reverse complement strand
GCGGCAAGAGTGGATCGAGCACGGGGGAAAACGGGTGTTTGCGGTGTGGGTGTGAAGGGGCACGAAATGCCGCATCCTGCTTCAGCTCCGCCGACATTATTTAATCAACAGTTGTAGCCCTGACCCTGTGGCAATCTCGATGACACTGCGCTTGGCAGGCTTCGGTGGGGACCAACTTCAAACGGCCAATATGACTACTGGTCTGTACTGTCTCCCCTATGCCCCCCTTTCCTCACCCATATGAACGACTAGGGGTATAAGGGAAATCAGGTATAAGGGTATCAGGTACTTTGGTCAGCCCCCGTTCATATTGGCTCCCTCAGTGGCCGCCCGAGCGGCTAGGTTTCCTTTCAACCTTGAACGTTGAACCGCGAAACGAATGACTAGGGAAAGACAGAGGAACACAAATTAGGCGTAAAATTTGCGCTGCCACCTGATAAATTTGGGAGTTTGCGGGCTGATCCGTATTTTTCTGTGTGAGTTGGTTTATTTCACGCCCGATTCCGTTTTAATCCATATTATATGTCCAGAAAGCAGATTGCGCTGTGGGTCGGAGGTGGCTTTGTGCTGCTACTCCTGGGATCTCTCACTGGTGCAGGCCTTTACGCCCGGTTTTTTGCCCCGCAGTACGTCTATTTGAAGCCTGAGCCGCTTGCTGCGACTTTCTCTCGCTTCAACGGTCCTGATACGGCTCCCCGCCCGCTGCCCGCTGAGGCAACAGAAGCCAAGCCTTCGGCTCCGCTCAGCGCGGTACCTGATTTTGTGGGAGCGGCTAGCATAGCTCGCCCGGCGGTAGTACATATCAAGTCGCGCTTCGACACCCGCAAAGCAGGTGGTAGGTCTGACTTTTTCAGCAATCCTTTTCGGGATTTTTTTGACGATGAGATGATCGAGGCACCCCAAAGCCTCGCTTCTGGGTCGGGGGTGCTCATTTCGCCCGATGGCTACATCGCTACCAACAATCACGTCATTCAAGACGCGGCGAGCGTGGAGGTTACCCTCTTCGACAACCGCACCTTTTCGGCAGAGGTCATCGGTACCGATCTATCTACCGACCTGGCGCTGCTCAAGATCAGCGCCGAAGAGCTGCCAAACCTGCGCTTTGGCGACTCTGATCAGGTGCGAGTGGGCCAATGGGTGCTGGCGGTGGGTAATCCCATGGACCTTACCTCGACCGTAACCGCTGGGATCGTCAGTGCTAAGGGCCGCAACATCGACCTGCTGCGCAACGATACGCAGTTTGCCATTGAGTCCTTTATCCAGACCGACGCGGCAGTCAACAAGGGTAATAGCGGCGGGGCTTTGGTCAATACGCAGGGCGAATTGGTCGGCATCAACACTGCCATTGCTTCGCGCACCGGGTACTACGCTGGCTATTCGTTTGCCATTCCGGCCTCTATTACCCGCAAGGTGGTGGAAGATCTGCTGGTCTACGGCGAGGTGCGCCGCGGCTATCTAGGGGTTTCCATTCGCCCGGTAGACGCCAATTTGGCCGAAGAAGAACATCTTTCCATCCTGAAAGGGGCCTTCGTGACCGATATCAACCCTGAGCTAGGGGCCTTTGCCGCAGGTATTCGGGTGGGGGATGTGATCGTCTCGGTCAACAGCATTCAGATCAATAGCTCCTCGGAACTGCAAGAGCAGGTGAGCCGCTATCGCCCTGGTGATCGCGTCAAAATTACCCTCTATCGCGGTGAAACGCAGGTGAGCTATCAGGTAGAGCTGCGCGCGCTGCAAACCGTAACCCGTGCTGCCTTGCGTACCACCCTAGAATATCGGGGCGGCGTGTTTCGCCTACCTACCGAAGAGGAACTCACCAACCTGGACGTAAAGCACGGGGTGATGGTGGATCAGTCGGGCGACAAGATGTCCCGCAATGGCATCCAAAAAGGCTTCGTGATCACCGAGGTGGATGGCAGCGAGATCCATAGCATCGAGGACCTGGAAAAGGCACTCCTTGACTCTGGCGAATACATTACCATCAAGGGCCTCTATAGCGAGGGCATGGTGGCGTCGTACAGTTTTAATTGGTAAAAATGCAATATATAGGGTGCATCATGCCTCATATCTGACGCTCCGTATAGATTACTCTCTTTTTATCGCTGGCATTTACCCTGTACCGAGCGCTGGCTCGCCATCGGCTTCGGATGGAAAGTATCGGCCTGCTGGTGGAGAGCTGTCTGTTTTTGTATTCCACACCCAAAAGATGAAATAGGGCCGCAGAGAAAATCAGCTTTTTCTCTGCGGCTTTTGCTCTTATACTTTTCAAAAATTGGGGGACTGGGTTTTTATACTAAAGCAAATTTTGGGTAAATTATAAAATTCCAGCGTTTTATCCAAAGCATAGGCCCCGCGTCTTGACGTCCCCGCGAGAAACTGAAGAGACTCACGCGGTGGCGCGGGGGAAACGCGGTGAATGTGTTTTTGGGGTCTTTCTTTTCCCCGCTGCGAGCTACTCACTGCGAGGGCCCCGCGTCTTTGCGTCCCCGCGAGAAACCTAGTAAGCATCTCGCGGCGAGCACCGAGAGCCAAAGGCTTTTGCCAAAGCGCCGGGGCCGCAGGAAAAGCAGACAAGGTTCCCCCAGACTTTCGAGCACAGGAAGACTTAGCATTTTATCCCTCCGCACAGTTGTGTACCCCCGCACTCCGTGCGGACCGCGCTCATGTATCGCGCTCGTAAGGCTTGGTAAGCCGAAGCATGTTGGGAGGAAGGTGGTTTCGGCACACAGTGCCTCACCAGCCCTTCCACATGTTACGCTCGTGAGGCTTTGTAAGCCGAAACGAGCCTTACTCCACACGTCGCGCTCGTGAGGCTTGGTAAGCCGAAACGAGCCTTGCTTCACACGTTGCGCTCGTGAGGCTTGGCCAGTCGAAGCATGTTGGGAGGAAGGTGGTTTCGGCACACAGTGCCTCACCAGCTCTCCCATACGTTACGCTCGTGAGGCTTGGTAAGCCGAAACAAGCCTTGCTTCACACGTCGCGCTCGTGGGGCTTGGCCAGTCGAAGCATGTTGGGAGGAGGGTGGTTTCGGCACACAGTGCCTCACCAGCTCTCCCATACGTTACGCTCGTGAGGCTTGGTAAGCCGAAACAAGCCTTGCTTCACACGTCGCGCTCGTGGGGCTTGGCCAGTCGAAGCATGTTGGGAGGAGGGTGGTTTCGGCACACAGTGCCTCACCAGCCCTTCATGTTGGGGGTGCCTCACCTGATGGCGCTAGGGCGGCTGGGTGGGGGTGATTGGGAGCCACCTGGCACCATCCTCGGAAGGACAGCCGTGGCCTGGAGCCACATTGTCAACTGGCGCAAACAGCGCAAGTGTCAGTGGGCGGCGCGGCATCCCCCCAACAAGTCTGCTTGCCCCTGAAATTTGGGCGATGCCTCCTTTCTCAAAAAAAATGATGACCTCTGGCCCCGGGCTTCGATAGATAGGGCAAATGCCTTTTCCCATCCCTTTCTATCATCATCAACCCCGGTTATCATGAAAAAATCCCTGCTTCCTGCGGCCGCGATAGCCCTGCTGGGCCTGTTGCTCTTTGGCGCGAGTTTTATTGGTGGGGGCAGCAGCAGTGATGGCTCCGGTGAGCTGGAACTGGAAATCCAGAAAACCAGCTTCATCATGCCCGCCGCTCACCACGTCTACGCCAATCCCAATGCCCTCAACGGCAAGTATTACCTCTTCAAAGCCAAACTTACCAACGAAACCGGCCAACTGCTCGAAGACGTGCAGGTTCGGTACCGCGTGCCAGGCTACATCGAGTGGACCGAGCTGGACCCTATCGGCGAGATGTTTCCAGGGCAAACGGCCACCGTGGTTTGCTACCCTAAATTTCCCGAAGACATCACCGAGAAGATGACCGAATCGGCCGAGAAGGCCGAGATCGAAATCTCTTGGGACGGCGCAGACCAAGACGACATCGTTGAGGAGGATTTTTCCTTCAAAATCGTCAACCGCAATGACTATGTGTTCACGGGCATCCCGGCTTCGGAGCGAGCAGGTTGGGCGGATTTTTATGACAATGATGCCCTGCTCGCCTGCTACGTCACGCCCAACGATCCCATCGTCAAGTACTACACCCAGATCGTGCAGGAAAAAATCCTCAAAGGCGATCAGGCCACGGTGAGCGGTGACCCCAAGGACGCGGCCCGCTTCCTGATGGGCATCTACGAGGCGACGCGCCTCTCACACATGGTCTACAGCGGTACCAAGGGCCTGCCCCAAAACTTCGACGACGCCAGTTCTTCTTCCCAGCACAACCGCTTGCCACGCGAAGTGATCACCGGCAACACCGGCCTCTGCTTGGAACTGAGTTTGCTCTACGCGTCGGTGCTCTCTGCCGCAGGCATCGACCCGGTGATCTTCCTGGTGCCGGGCCATGCCTATCCGGGTTTTCAGATGAATGGACAGTACGTAGCCATTGAGGCGACCGCCATCGGTGGCGAGGGCTTGGGGGGCATCGGTACGGTGGAGCAGGCCTTTGAGAAAGGGCAAAAGCAATTGCAGGAATTTATGCAGCGGGCCCAGATGGGCGACCCGCGCTACACCTTGGTAGATGTCCACGCCCTGAACCAGCAAGGGGTGGTGCCCATGGCCCTGAAGGACGACGAGTTCTTGCGCAAGAAAGTCGACGAAATCGCCCAGAACTTCTCGGGCGGCGGGGGGCAGCAGCCCGGGGGTGGGGAATTGGCCAGCGGCGGCGGCGGACAGGTCCGGCCTCCGAGTGGGGGTGGCGGTGGCGGCGGTTCGATAGCGGGTCAGCGTACCCCGGGGCCGCTGTCGTTTGCGGTGCCCCAGGGCTGGCAGGTGGCTGCCAACCCCAATCCCAACTTGCCTATCGCCACCATGATGGCCTTTCCGCCCAGCCAGCAAGCCAACGCCATCATCTTTGATGTGCCAGCCTACAGCCTGGACGAAGCCATGTACATCATCAGCCAGCAACTTGGCTACATGGGTCAGCAGGTACAGTACCAAATCAGCGGCAACAGCATCAGCGGGCAGACCTACACCGCCAATGGCACCTTCGTCTGGCAAGGAGTCGGTACCCAGACCGGCAACGGCATCCGCATCATCGCCGATGGTGCCCAGCAACAAGCTTATCAGCGCTACGCTTCCAGCCTC
>CAYVAP010000398.1:0-5127 GCA_964449365.1 uncultured Bacteroidia bacterium | reverse complement strand
TTTGGCTTTCAGGGACAGGAAGCCGATAACGAGGTGTACGGCGCGGAGAATGCGGTGAGCTACAAGTATCGGGTGCAGGATCCACGGTTGGGGAGGTTTTTGTCGATTGATCCGCTGGCGGCTAAGTATCCCCAATGGAGTCCTTACGTTTTCTCGGGGAATCAGGTCATCCATACTTTTGAATTGGAGGGGCTCGAGCCTTGGAGGGATGCGAATAAGTATGCCGAGCAGCTAGAGTCCAGAAAGGGCCATGATTATGGTTATGACCTAGGTATAAGTGTAGATATCACGGCAGAGAGTAGCTCCGGTGGTAGCTCCGGTGCTGAGTTAGCAGGTCTCCCAGCAGCAGCAGCTACCAATAGAGTTAGGATGGAGGTCATTCGCGGAGGAGCTCAACAAATCGTCCGCCAAGGTTCTCGACATGCCCTACGTGCTTTTGGTATAGGATTAGGTACCTTCATGACTATAATTTATGGTGGGAGCCTGA
Source organism: uncultured Bacteroidia bacterium (assembly GCA_964449365.1). GTDB lineage: Bacteria > Bacteroidota > Bacteroidia > J057 > J057 > CAYVAP01. Next base: position 4,640 of record CAYVAP010000398.1, on the reverse strand, counting down.
ATCCTAATCCAGGCCCTGCTGACCCTGGTTATGTTCCCTTTGGGCAGCAGCAATCTGAGGATGATCCACAAGAAGGCGATGATGAAAAGGTTACCGTTTATACAACCACAGATGGACCCTTAGATTTGGACCGTTCACCTTTGGGGCCTGTGGGGAGTGCCTCTTCCTTTGGGGGAACTTATGTTACAGAAAAGGATATTACTAACCCAATCGCTTACGCTCAGCATGTTGGGAGTACTATTCCTTGGTCGGCATTTAGGGATAGTGATTATTACCCAGAGTATCTGACTAGATTAGTCGTTCCCAAATCTTCACTCTTTCCAGACCCTTCAGACCCTAGTGCTCCAATAGGAAACCATTGGCTTCCACCAGGCGCTCCAGCAGCGATTACCAAAGTTTACCGTGTAACTACAGCAGAGGATGGCGTAACCCCTATTATAACTCCCATAACCCCATAATGAGGATTTTAATATGAAAAAAGAAATTTTACAATCAATTAAATTGATGGAAAGCGAATATTCATTCTTTAAATGGTCGATTCCATTAATAGAATCGCTTGAAAACAGAGAAAGGCATATCGCTATTCTGTGGGTTATTGAGTGTTTAATCTGGGTATCAGAACATTGGAGCAATTCTAATAAAAGCCAATCCCAAGAATTACTACAAAAGTTAAAACAATTGGTTAAAAATGCCGAATTGGATGAAAAATCTAAAACTCACCAGATAAATGAAATTCAAAAAACATTCAACTCTTTGTGGTTCCATAATGAAAATCGAGATAGTCTGATCACTGCTGTTGCAAACTGCTATGCAGCTGAAGGATCATTTCTTTTAGGCAATTATCGAGATTATAGAAAAAGGCTAGTTCTGCTAATGGGGTTTGGGTTCAAGGATGATCAAAAACCAGAATTTTTCAAGTCCTTTTACACAGAAAGTATTAAGAAATACGAAGAAATTGATTGGTAAGCCCCCAGTAGCTATGTGCCCAAGCTCGTGCTCGATACCGTACTCGCGCCCGACCCCCGCTATTGCGAAGTTCTCAAAAGAAAAGCTGACTCGCTCTCCCGAACTTCCCCATATACTCGCCTGGACTTCGTGGCTGTGGATAGTCCAGGTGGGAACTTGCCCAGTGGCTAGCGAAACTCATGAAAAAAACATCCCGGCCGCTCCTCTGCGCCACCTGCCCAGCGCCCCCCAGCGCCAAGCACAGCTATACTTCAAAGTCCCATCCACCCTGCGCCCCCAGGCGCTCGCCGAGGGCATCAAGTGAGGCACAATACTGCTCATTGATCTCCCCCAGCAGTTCGATGCAGGGCTTGGCCTCTGCTTTCGGGCAGTTGGCCAGGAGCCAATTCATGTCCGCCATCACCTGGGTGATGAGCCGTTGGAGGGATCGCATGCGGGTGGAGAGGGGGCGTTTGATCATCCGATGGTTCTTCTTGCTCAGCGGAGGAGTTTACCGCGTCTGCCACTGCTCAGGATTACGGGCGGTATGAAAGACCGCAATGACAACCACATCAGGCTCATGGACCTCAAAATAGAGATTGTAAGGAAACCTAGGCAGCACGGCTTTTCGGCGCATTTGTTGCTGTTGAGGGAAGATCAGTGGATGGTGAGCGATCCGCTTTAAGACTTCATCGACTACCTCAATAAACTCATCTCCCAACCCTGTTTGTTTGGCCTCATACCACTGGTATGCTTGGTCAATCTCGACCTTAGCTTCGTCGATGAATTGAATGGCATAAGGCATCAGGAAGAAATAAGTCCTGCTTTGATGGAATCCCAGGAGTGATAAGTCGCCTTTCCCGAGCGGACCTGCTCAGAACGACGCTCGAGTTCAGCTTCCTGTTCAGCCGTCAGCTCAGCATCAACTTTTAGGGCGAATTCCTCAAATCTCAGGCTATCAATGATGTATTGAACCAGGCGGAGGCGCTCATCCCGATCCAGGCGTAAAATCTGTTGTTGCAAAGTGGCCATGTTCAAATCATGTTTAAATTAGACGTTCTGCTTTACCTGATCATACTAACGTAATCGCCTTGAGCACCGTTTTGAGGGTCTGCTTGACCTCAGCCTTAAGTCCGTCGTAATGACGAAGCAGCTGAATGATCTCTTGATCATCTATCAGGATGGCTTTGTCCCATCCCAGCAGATAATCCAGACTTGCTTCCAAGGCATTGGCAATACTGTGGGCCATTTAGACAGAGGGCACAGGCTGATCCTTCTCATACTTAGTGCCTAGCCGCTTATCTACTCCGATCCGCTCTCCGAGTTCTTGCCGGGTCAATCCCCGCTTTTTCCTAACTGCGACAATGTTCTGCCCAAAAGTCATGATGATCAACGATTATGATGACTAAAGTACAAAATTGTTGGGTTTTTTGAGTTTTTTTTGTTTGGAGTTTGTCTTTTGGTTTGATTTAGTTTCACTACCGTACACAAATGACTGGGTCTTTCGCAAGGTTGTCATTCGATCTGGATGCTGAGTTGAAAGGGTCTCCATTGTCGATGGTCGACGAGCCAGGTAATAAATTTAAGTCCCAGGGAGAATTGGCTCAGGCCGCATCGGTCGGGTCGATGAATCTCCCGCCGGCGCTGGTCTGCAACTAGCGCGCCCCCATTCGAGCTGGTCTATCCTCGTACGAAGCTTGCGCCCTGCCTCCGTCGGTCATGTCCCCCTCCAATCTCCCAAGCGACCTACCCCGCGCCTCTCTGGTCTAGATGTGGCTAGATCCCAAAATCCCTCCACCCCCTTCGCCCCCCCATACAAACTCAGCCTTTTATACTGCGAAATCGCCGTCTTGCGTAGCAGGTCAAAGCGCTTCTCCTTGCTCGTCCCCGCCTCGATCATCACCGAGTTGAGGCTTTCGAGGTTGGCGAGGACGTTGAGCTGGATCAGGTCGGCGTGGTCGCGCATGTTGCCAGAGGTAGCGAGTTCTGGGTTGGCCTCGCGCCACTCTTTGCCCCAGCTCCCTCGGACTTCCCAAGAACAAAAATGCTGAGTCGGATTTCGTGGCCGTGCGCAGGCCTGTGCGTAATCCGACTCGGTATTTCCCCCAGATCCCGAATCAACTCTGCAATCATCAACCTCACAAACTTCCATTCCATGAAACATTTGACCTTCCGGTTGCTGCCGGGCCTGGTCACAGCCTCTGTGGGCTTTTCATCCTACTCAGGTCGATAGTGTCTCGGCTGATGATAGCCTGGAGACTGACAGCCTCACAGTTCCCTCACACGAAAGCGAATCACATCGGTCCGGTTTTCTGCGGTAATGATGAAGGGGGGAGTAATGTCAAGCTCCTGATCGAAAAGTAATTGTAGCGTTTCCAGGTGGACAGCGGGATTTTCATGGCCGGGACGCAGATAGACAATCCCATAAAATCGAGCCCCATCCCGAAACACCAGTGTACCAAAATCGCTGTCCTGGCTGATGATCACCTGTTTCTGTCCGAAAGCCCTTTCCAGAATCTCGTCATCCATCAAGCCAAATAACCCTTCTTCCTTGATGTCAAACACCTCATGACCTCGTTCCCGCAGCCATGCCACGACTGCTGCGTCGATGTTTTCATCCGTCAGAAAAGCACCATCTGAGAGCTTCATGCCGAGCGCTTTACCTCGATGATGATCTCATTCTGAGCAAACCGCCCTGCATAGCGAATGGCCTCCAGCACCTTTTCCACCGTCAGGAGAGGATGCTTCTCCGCGATGCGTTCAGGTGTTGCTCCGGTTCCCAGCCACTCCATAATCAGCGCCACGCTGATGCGTGTACCTGCGACGATGGGCTTTCCTCCCAGGATGCCAGGGTCTGCGGTGATGTACTTGAAAGTCTCCATAGGATTGATGGCGTTTCCCCCAATATACGATGGTTGGAGGAAAGAGTAGGATTGTTGCGCTGCATTTCGTCCGACGAAATGTCGGGGGATTCGATGACACTACGGGTGCGGAGACCCGAAGACCAGCCCAGATCGAGGATCGGAGTCCTCGATCAACCGTTTATCCTTCTGACCATTCCGTTTGCGAGTGTTCCTGGCGTCAGAGACGCTTTGCTTGACGTTTCGCTTTGGAGAAGCTCACGAGCGGCACTGCTGAAGCAGTGCTCAACATGATGACCATCTTATAGGAATGGCGCTGCTGAGGCTCTCCGAGCCGACACCTGAATGGCGCTGGTGAGGCTCTCCGAGCCGACACCTGATGTCTTCAAGTCTCCGACCTAATAACGCTTGATTTTGAGTGTCAATAGAGACCGCTTTCGAGCACTCGATTCCGGAATGGTGTGCCTACAACGAGCTAACGCCAGATCCATGTGGTTGTCCGCCGTGCATCAATGTATGGATCGAGGAAGGGATTGTGGTAGAATCTGTTCCCTGCAAGGAATGCTACTGCGCCGAGTGGCCCGTAGAGCCAGCAGAGTTTGTCCTAGACGGCAGCGAGAGCCCCCACGCAAAGCGCCACCTCACCCGTGGTCGTAAGCGGTATGAAGGAGCAAATCACCTAGGCAATGTGCTCGTCCTCTTCTCCGACCGTAAGCTGCCCCTCGCCAGCGGCGGTACCGTAACGAGCTATCAGGCCGATGTGCATGCCCATAGCGACTATTATCCCTTCGGGATGGTGATGGAGGAACGCACCGGCAGTGCGGAGGGGTATCG
>CAYVAP010000397.1:0-5138 GCA_964449365.1 uncultured Bacteroidia bacterium | reverse complement strand
TTAGTGCCCTTTGGGGGATTCAAAAGCGCCGGGCAAAAAATGCACAAGATTACACCCCCTACCCTTATACCTTATTCCCTTATACCCCTGACCGTTCATATAGGTGAGGAATTGTCTACCTCATTGGCCCGCAGAGGCTTTTGCAAAGGGGCTTACGAAGGCTCTGACTCAATTTCCTTTGTAGTAATCTGCGAGGTTGATGCGGTAAAAGGGCCCGATGCTGCGGCGCGCCGAGAGGAAGCCGTAGATCAGGTTGCGCCAGGCGTAGCTAAAGCGTCGCCGTACCGAGACGGTGCGGTCGTAGCGCTTGCCCGCTTTGTCAAAGCGTTTGAGCTGTTTTTTGCGTTTTTTTTCGAAGAGGGTGAAAACTCGCTGCAAGCGGTGCCCATTTTCATCGAGAAGCCGAGCCAGTAACAGCGCATCGCTCAGGCCCACGTTGTTTTCCATGCCAAGGTAGGGTAGGGTAGGGTGGGCCGCTCGCCCGATGAGCATCGCTCGCTCTTGAAAGACATGCTTGATGGCGTCGCGATAGGCGTGATCTTCGCCCACGACCGAATCGGCTTCCATCCGCTCTAGTAGGGCAGGGATAGGCGCAGGAAATTGCTTGAAGGTCTCCTGGAAGTGGTAGAGCAATTTTTCGCCCGCCAGGGGTTCTTTGGGGCGGTAGGTGGTCAGCTCTAGCCCGGCACTGCCGTCGCGCAAGGGATAGTAGGCTACACGGCAGCCTCTGCCGAGGTACTCGACGTAGGGAGGCGGCAAGGTGATGGCCTCAGGATCAGCCAGTTGCTCGGGGCTGAGCATCACGCGCCAGGTATACAGATTGGTGCGACGGGAAGCCGTATCGCCGATCATCTGCAGGCGCACCCGCGAGTCGAAGCCATCGGCGGCAATGAGCAGCGCTCCCGACACGGTTTCGCCGTTGGCAAAGTGGGCCTCGATGTCTTTGGGATGATTGGTATAAGAGATAAACTCGCGACCCAGGTCAAACCACTCTTCAGGTATGCGCTCCTTGAGTAGCTGCCCCAACTCAGGGAAAGCCACCGTCAGGGGCGTCAGGCCCGTACTGGCTTTGAGTTTGTCGAGGTTGAGGCGATGAAATACGCGGTTGCTTTTGAGGCGCACCCCAGCCTGCTCCCAGTGCAGGCCGATCTTTTCGATGGCACCCACCAACTCAAATTCCGTGAGCGAAGAAAGCAACTGCGTACCTAGCTGCAGGGGGATATTGGGCCAGCTCAGCTCTTCTTGTTGGTCGAAGATGCGCACATTGGTATAGCCATAGTAATGCAGCGCCAGCGCAAGCATGAGACCGCTTTCGCTGGCACCAATGATGAGGATGGGATCGTCTTTACCTAATTTCATAGAGAGAACTTTGACGGGGGAAGGAATGTGGGGTTATACTTAGGAATGATATTCGAAGCTAAAAGGTTTCGGCAGAATTACTGAATTTCCAATAAAAAATCATCAGATAATTATGCTGAGTCCTCTAGCCATGGGACACAAGGGTCATGGGGGGCATAGGGGCTACCAGGGTCATAAGGGGTCATAGGGGGTTGGAGGGAGAGCCTCAGCAGTCCTTGGTATTGGTTTCCGATCAGCCGTGGTTTCTTATTTGAATACAAACCAAAGGCCTGGGCTGCGCTGTAAAAGGCAGCGACGAGGTGCATCCCTGGGCAGGGGCTATGGTCTCTACTCGCAAAAGAAAGAGCAAAAGGTGCCTGGACTTTTTAAAGAAAGCAAAAATCACTTTCTTTGGTTCCTAATCCCCTTTCACCATCGATATGATCCTTTCCTCCTTTTTATTCCTGCTTCAGACCAATGTGCCGGTAGATACTACTGGCATGGATGGGGCTAGCGAAGAAGTCAACGATTCGCTCCTCAATACCCTCATCGACGGGGGCTGGCCCATGATTCCGCTGGTGATTTTGCTTGTGCTGGCCATTTTCATCTACATCGAGCGCTATCTCACCATCCGCAAGGCCAATACGGACTCGGAGGAGTTTATGAAGCAGGTGCGCCGCCATGTGCTGGCCGGCAACATCGAGGCGGCCAAGGGCCTGTGCGAATCGCGCAACGACCCCTTTGCTCGGATGATTCTTAAAGGAGTCAGGCGGCTGGGAATTGCTTCTCTCAAAGACATTGAGGGCTCGATCGAAAACGTGGGCAAGCTCGAAGTCTACCGCCTGGAGCGGCGGCTCTCCATCTTGGCCACGGTAGCTGCTTCTGCCCCTATGATCGGTTTTTTTGGGACAGTACTGGGGATGATCAAGGCCTTCAACGCTATCGTCGCCGAGGGCGGCCAAGCCGATGCCGTCGACCTCGCGGGGGGCATCTCGCAAGCCATGGTTACGACTGCCTTTGGCCTGGTGGTAGGTATTCTGGCCTACCTGGCTTACAACACCCTCGTCTCTCTGGTCAACAAGGTCATCTTCAAGCTAGAATTGACCTCTACCGACTTCATTGACCTGCTGCAGGAGCCTGCGGAATGAGAGAAGAAAAGAATACAGGCTGTAGAGACAGCATGTCTGTTTTTATTCGCTAAGTAGCTGATGTACGTCATTCGAAGTTCGTGATCAGTCATTCGTCATTTTTCGAATCTCAAATCTCGAATCCCTAATTCCCCTCCACCATGTCTATTCGTTCTAGCAATAAAATCACCGCTGAGTTTAGCTTCGCTTCCATCTCGGATATCGTGTTTCTGCTGCTGATCTATTTCATGCTCACCTCTAGCTTTGTGCGGCAGGCCAGCATCGAAGTCGAACTACCGACCAGTGCGGCAGACAAACCCACCCCGAGCCAAAACTCCATTACCATCGGTCTCAATGGCGTATTGGCCTGGAATCAGCGCCGGGTAGATAGCCGTGAGGAGTTGCTTCCCCTTATCGAGAAAGTCCTCACCGATGATGATAAAGAAAACGACGTCATCACCCTGCGGGTAGATAAACGCGTTTCCTTTGACGAAGCAGCTTTTGTGATGGGGGCCGTGGCCGCCAACCAGGGTAAAATCGTGATCCTCACTGAAAAGGACTGATGCTCCCTCGGCTTGCTATTTTACCAGGCGATAGTCGGTCTGTGGTACGGCACTGATCAGGAAATCGATCTTCTTCATGTCGGGTACCCGATACTGCGGAAACTCTTCGTTGTGATACTTGCGCAGCAAGATCTTGAAGACGGTAAGGGTGTCATGGATCAGCTCTTCGTTGAGCATCTGGGTGTAGATGTCGACTTGCTGCTGGTATTGGCCCAAGTACACGTTGAGGCGCTCGCGGTTGTCCATGCGCGTACTGGTGGGTTTGTCGAAGTCGAAAAGGTCAGAGACGTAGTTGTCGTAGATAGGGTGATCTTGGTTGATGAGGTTGGCCATCTTGCTCACGCCAGCAAACTGTGAGAGGCTGAGTTTGCGGCGATTTTGATCGCGCATTAGTTCGAGGGCTACGCGGCGAAAATCAAACTCTTCTACCTCCTTTAACTCTTCTAGCAACTCAAAGTAGCGTTTGATAAAGGCCTTATTCATTCCCACCCCACCAATGCCGAAAAACTTCCGGTAGCGTTCCTGATAGGTTTCGTCTTCCGTAATCGTGGTCTCCTTCAGTTGGTTGCGGAGGCGACACCAGGAACGGATGCTTTCGATATCAATGAGATCTAGCAGATTGCCGCTGTTTTTGTTGATAAGGTTACTTAGTTCTGAGGCCGATACCATACCGTCTAAATTTGAAAGGGAATTAATCTTTGGATTACTTGGCATTGCAAAGGTAAGAAACAACCGACTTCATTTTCGCTCCTTTTCGGAAAAAACCGCAGTTGTCCCAACTTTATCCCCATCTTTACCTGGGAAAGGATTCAAACAAGCTGCCCCTGTGGAAGGTTGACTCTTGGTTAAAAGAAACCGACTTTCCTACAAACTGATCGCTCGTTCATCGTATCTCATGGCAGAAACTGCATCTCCTTCTGGCAAAGCCATCGACCGCAACATTTTGCGGCGCATGCTAGCCTACGTGCGTCCCTACCGTATTCAGTTTGGCTTGGCCTGGCTCATGACCATCCTGCTGGCGCTGCTCAGCCCGGTGCGACCGCTGCTGATACAGCGGGCCCTCGATCACGAAGTAGCCCAAGGGGATATCGCGGGCCTGCGCGTGATGATCGTGGTGTTGATCGCGATCCAGATCGTAGAAGGCGCGGTGATGTATGGCAATACCTTTATCACCAACGGGCTGGGACAGAGCATTATCCGCGACATCCGCAAGCAAATCTTTCGGCACATATTACGCTTGCGCCTCAAATATTTTGATCGCACTCCCATCGGAACCTTACAGACCCGGACCATCAACGACGTCGAGACCCTCAACAACGTCTTTACCTCTGGCTTGGTGCAAATTTTCAGCCAACTGCTGCAACTGCTGGCCATCCTCGCGGCGATGTTTTATCTCAGTTGGCCCCTCACCCTAGCGGTGCTCACCACGCTGCCTCTGCTAGTGGTGGCCACCATCGTGTTCAAAAACAAAGTTAAGGTTACTTTCCAGCAGGTGCGCAAGGCCGTCAGCGAGATGAATGCCTTTTTGCAAGAGCATCTCAGCGGCATGCCCGTGATTCATATGTTTAACCGCGAGCGGGTGGAGATGGATCGCTATCAAAAGATCAATGCCAAACTTCGGCAGGCCAACATCAAGTCGGTGCTGTACTACAGCATTTTTTACCCGGTGGTGGAGGTCATCACCGCAGCGACCCTCGCCGTGCTGGTGTGGTACGGGGCCAATCGCGTGATCCGCGCCGACCTGCAATTTGGCGAGCTGGTCGCCTTCATCATGTTCGTACAGATGTTTTTTCGGCCTATCCGCCAACTGGCCGATCAGTTCAATACCCTACAAATGGGTATCGTCAGTGCTGATCGCATCTTTCAGGTGCTCGACACCCAAGAGCATATTCCCGATGAAGGCGAACAAAAGCTAGCTTCTGCGCAGGCAGGTGAAGTGAGCCTCAGCTTTGAACACGTGTGGTTTGCCTATCAGGAGCCCGAGTGGGTGCTGCGCGACGTGAGCTTTGAGGTGGAGCCAGGCCAAAAAGTGGCGCTGATCGTCTCTACCGGATCTGGCAAAACCACCATCATCAACCTGCTCAACCGCTTTTACGACATCCAAAAAGGC
>CAYVAP010000396.1:1900-5147 GCA_964449365.1 uncultured Bacteroidia bacterium | reverse complement strand
TTACAGGCCCCATGCCGCATCCTAGCCAAAGGCCTCACCGATGCGCATGCGAAAGCGCTTGAACCAGCCGATGTCATGGCGCACAAAGCGTCGGATGGGCTGCCAGCGCTCGCGCAGTACCTTTGCGTCATAGTAGGTCCAGAAGTATCGGCCTACCCCCATGCACGTCTGCTCGTGGAGGTCCCAGTTCATCTCCTGACCCGGCTGACCATCGGTAACGAAAAGGGTCATGTCATCCTGTGGTTTTTCGGTAGGCATGAAGACCGTGATGGGAGCCTCGGGATTGCTGCGTAGTTCGCCACAATTTCCCGTTACCTGGATCTCGAACATGCCGCCCGTTTCCAGCAAGCCTTGACTGGTACCGGTTCCCAGGTTGTTGCGCAACATGTCGCCCCGGCTCATCGCCTCCAGCAGCCTTACTTCGATAGGGCCGCGGTACACCTGACCACTTTCGCAAAGCAAGCTGTTGCGTCGGATGCCCAGGATCACCCCGGCCTTGGTCTTGATGAAGGTGTCTTGGCGCATGTGCAGCTTAAAACGCTGATGCGGTGTCTGCAAGGGCTGATAAAAGGCCACCAGATCCAGCGGTGGTTGTGGAGTCGGTATGGGCGCGGCGCGGGCGACTAGGTCTACCCGTCGATCGAGGCGGAGATCGGCTTCGTCGTCGTTTTCAGCCCGGGGGCGGGCTTCTCCGAAGAAAGACAGTTGGACCTGCTTTGCCTCGATGCCCTGGGTCAGTAAAAAGCGTTGTACGGATGCTGCCCGGCGCGCCGAGAGGGCTGCGTTGTAGTCAAAAGCTCCTACACTATCGGTGTGAGCCTCCACCGTGAGGGTAGCCCATGCTTGTTGGGTTAAGCTGTCGAGCCACTGAGTCAACTGAGCCTGATGACTTTGGGTCAGTTGGTATGCGTCCGTGTCGAAATACAGTTGCCCACGCAGCAGTTCTTGCTGCCCATAGGCTGATCCTAAGCTGAGGCACAGCAGCCCTACAACAATCCAGTTTAGATGTCTCATGTGAAATTTGGGTTTGATACACAGGTGGAGGAAAGGCCGAATCTGCCGAAGATCCGATCTCGTGCAAAAAAGTGTTGTCCAATGGTACGAAAGGTTGCTGCTTCCGAGTTGCGTCTAAAGCTAAATTTTCACGTCTGTCGAATTATTTTTGATGACAAAGGCTGATATTTGCTAGCGGTGAATTAGCTGCCACTGGCGTAAGTTGGTATGAGGCGGCTAGTGCCTTCAGAATGAAGTAATTAACCACATACTACTGGACATGAGCCTTTGACGCGTTCGTTTTTTGGACAAGATTGACAAGATGGGACAAGACGGGACAAGACGGCTTTCAGGTGCTTATGATCCTGTGAATCTTGAAATCCTGTTTAAATCGATCAATGGTGTCCAGTAGCATTAATTAACCATTTAAAATTTAAAATTCGCATAAAACGTTGACCAGAAACACTTTCGATTACGAATTCCTGATTACGAATTTCGAATGCGAAGCGCTAGCCTATTGGTCGGTTTTCTCCAACGATCATAGCCATCTCTCCCATGGTCGATTTATCAATTGATCTTATCTTGCGATGCATTAGTAAAATCATATGCAAAAGCATGCATGAGTTTTTGGCTTTGTAAACAAAGCAAGACTTATCTAATAACAGCCAACATCTCTTATACCCTATGGACGTCGAAATCCTTTCCCGCATTCAATTTGCCTTTACCGTCGCCTTTCACTACATCTATCCGCCGCTGAGCATCGGGCTGGGGCTGGTCATGGTCTTTATGGAAGGGCAGTACCTGCGGACCAAAGACCCGATGTATGAGCGCCTGGCCAAGTTTTGGACCAAGATCTTTGCCCTGACCTTTGGCATTGGGGTGGCCACTGGCATCGTGATGGAGTTCGAATTTGGCACCAACTGGGCCACCTATTCCCGCTACGTGGGCGACGTGTTTGGCTCGGCCCTGGCGGCGGAGGGTATCTTCGCCTTCGCGTTGGAAAGCGGCTTTTTGGGCATCCTGCTCTTCGGCTGGAACCGCGTCAGCTCGGTGGTACACTTCATCGCCACGGTGGGCGTGTGGCTGGGGTCGATGTTTTCAGCCGTCTGGATCGTGGTGGCCAATAGCTGGCAGCAGACGCCGACGGGCTTTCACGTGGTGGGCGAGGGCATGAACGCCCGCGCCGAGATCACCGATTTCTGGGCCATGGTCTTCAACCCCAGCAGCATTGATCGCTTGACCCACGTCTGGATCGGGGCCTTTCTGGCCGGGGCCTTCCTGGTGACCAGCGTACATGCCTACTACTTGCTCAAAGGGCGTCACGTCGAGATTTCTAAAAAAGCCTTCAAAATCGCTCTGGGGGTGGCCATCATCGCTTCGGTCTCGCAGTTGATCACGGGGCACAGCTCTGCCGAGGGCGTGGCCGAAAATCAGCCGCCTAAGCTCGCTGCCATGGAGGGACACTTCGATAGCACGGGCGCTGCCTCCTTGTACCTGCTCGGCTGGGTGGACAAAGAAAAACAAGAGGTTACCGGCCTGGGCATTCCCGGGGGCTTGAGCTTCATGCTGCACGGCGACTTTGAAGCGCCCGTAACCGGCCTCAACGCCTACCCCGAAGATGAGCGCCCCCCGGCGGTGAACGCGGTGTTTCAGTTTTACCACCTGATGGTGGCCATCGGCATGACCCTGATCGGGGTGAGCTTGCTGGCGGGCTTTTTCTGGTGGCGCGGCACCCTGTTCGAGCAAAAATGGCTACTGCGTATCTTCGTGCCGCTGGTCATCCTGCCGCAGTTGGCCAATCAGTTTGGCTGGTACACCGCCGAGATGGGTCGGCAGCCTTGGGTGGTCTATGGCCTGCTGCGCACCAGCGACGCTCTCAGCGAGGCCGTTACGGCCAATCAGGTACTCTTTTCGCTGATCATGTTTACCTTGATCTACGCTCTGCTGCTGGTGCTTTTCCTCTATTTGCTCAACAAAAAAATCAAGCACGGTCCCGACGACGGCCTGCCTGAGGACCAGCGTCCCATTCAGAAGGCAATGGCTGATTCGCTGGGGTAGAAACGAGAAGCGAGAAGTGAGATCGCTGCGCTGCGAGAGGTCAGAAAAAGAATGAAGATTCGCTGGAACCTCGATTCCTCGGTTTCTGTACCACTCCGACCTCTGACCTCTGACTTCTGAGACCGCTGCGCTGCGAGAAGTGAGACCGCTGCGCTGCGAGAGGTCAGAAAAAGAATGAAGATTCGCTGGAACCTCG
>CAYVAP010000396.1:0-1800 GCA_964449365.1 uncultured Bacteroidia bacterium | reverse complement strand
AAAAAGAATGAAGATTCGCTGGAACCTCGGTTTCTGTACCCCTCTGACCTCTGACCTCTGACCTCTGACTTCTGAGACCGCTGCGCTGCGAGAGGTCAGAAAAAGAATGAAGATTCGCTGGAACCTCGGTTTCTGTACCCCTCTGACCTCTGACCTCTGACCTCTGACTTCTGAGACCGCTGCGCTGCGAGAGGTCAGAAAAAGAATGAAGATTCGCTGGAACCTCGGTTTCTGTACCCCTCTGACCTCTGACCTCTGACCTCTGACCTCTGACCTCTGACTTCTGACCTCTGACTTCTGACTTCTGACCTCTCATCTTATGGCGAATATACTTGGCATCGACTACCCCACCCTCTGGTTCATGGTGGTGGGGGGCCTCTTCTCTGGCTACGCCATCCTAGATGGCTTTGACCTGGGGGCGGGCGCCTGGCACCTTTTCTTCAAAAAGGAAAAGAGCCGCCGCATCGCGCTCAACGCGGTGGGGCCGGTCTGGGACGGCAATGAAGTGTGGCTGGTGATCGGCGGGGGGGCGCTCTTTGCGGGCTTCCCGGTGATGTACGCGCAGCTTTTTTCGTCCATGTACATCCCCTTCATGCTGTTTTTGCTGTTTTTGATCTTCCGGGCCATCAGCATCGAGTTTCGTAGCAAAGAGGAGATGAAGTGGTGGCGCACCACCTGGGACATCAGCTACAGCGTGTCGAGCATCATGATGGCGGCGCTGCTCGGCGTGGTGCTGGGCAACGTGCTCATGGGCATGCCCCTGGATGAGCGCTTCATCTTGCAAGGCTCCTGGCTGCAATTCCTCAACCCCTATGCCCTCATGGTGGGCGTGAGCACCCTGGCGCTGTGTATGATGCACGGGGGCATTTATTTGCTGATGAAAACTGAGGGGCGGCTTTACGTCAAAATCTACTTGCTGCTGCGGGGAGCCATCATCTTTTTCATCGTGAGCTTTGGGCTGGTGACCCTCTACACCTTGATTTACCTGCCCCACCTCACCGACCGTTTCGCCGAAAATCCGGCCCTGTTCATCGTGCCAGTGCTGGGCTTCCTCAGCATCGCCAACATCCCTCGCCTGATCACCAAGCGTAAATTCCTGCAGGCTTTCATCTTTTCCAGCCTTACGATAGCCTTCCTGCTCGCTACGGTGGCCATCGAGCTGTACCCGACCCTGATCCGCTCTACCCTCGACCCGGCCAACAGCCTCACGGTTTACAACGCTGCAGCGTCGGAGAAGTCGCTGGGCATCATGCTGCTCATCGCCGTCATCGGTACGCCAATGGTGCTAGGCTACACCATTTTCGTGTACCGCACCTTCCGGGGTAAGGTGCAGTTGGATGAGACGAGTTATTGAATGAGTGGAGAGTGGAAAGTTTGTAGTTAAAAGTAAAGATAGCCGCTTGGGCGGCCACTGAGTGAGCCAATATGTGGGGGGCTGACCAAAGTGCCTGATACCCTGATACCTTATTCCCTTATACCCCTGACCGTTCATATAGGTGAGTCGCAGGGCGTGAGGATGGGGCTTCACGCCGCAGCACAGTGGGAGAAAGAGGTTTTCTCAGCGTTCATTCTTTCCCCACCGGATGCTTGGCGCTCCCTGCGAGAGGCTGGATGAATGTCTCACGGAGGGCGCGACATTTTATTGCAAGCAGCGGACCAGCCAAACCTGATCGGAGTCGGCAAAACTAGTACTGCACCGGGTCTGGAAACCCGGTGCAGCCCCCGTGGTTGTCCGACGACTCTGATCGTCGGACGTTAGTAGTCTTCGGGACTCCGATCCCGCTAGCAACCCCAGCCGAG
>CAYVAP010000395.1:0-5172 GCA_964449365.1 uncultured Bacteroidia bacterium | reverse complement strand
GTGCAGGACGCCATGCACTACATGGAGCAGACTTTAAGGCGCTACCGCATCATCGCCTACTGCGTGATGCCCAACCATGTACATATGGTGGTGGATGAAGTTGGTCCTCCGCTGCATCTAGTTTTGGGAAGTGTAAAGCGCTATTCGGGTCGCATCGCCAATCAGGCACTGGGCCTTACCGGGAAGGAATTCTGGCACCGCGAGAGCTATGACCACATCATCAGAGATGGGGAGGAGTTCAGGCGACAGGTTGCCTATGTATTGGCCAATCCTGTCAAAGCGGGGTTAGTGGACACCTGGGAAGCTTGGCCTTACACGTATTTGTGGGAGTATTAGTACCCCCGTACTCTGTGCGGTGCGGACCCCCACCGGATAGAATCCGGTGGTACAGTACCCCCGCACTCCGTGCGGAGAATACTCCTTACCGGATGGAATCCGGTGGTACGAGCCGCAGGGCCAGGGCATGCCCTGGCCTTCAAGCCATGCGGCGGTACACGGGCTTTCAACTCCCCCCCTTTCCCCGTAACTTGCGCCTGCAATGAACAGTGATCAATGATCAATAGTCAATGATCAGTACAGAAGCCAGTGGTCAATGGTCAGTGATCAATGGTCAATGGTCAATGATCAGTAAAGAAGCCAGTGATCAATGGTCAATGTTCAATGATCAGTAAAGAAGCCAGTGGTCACTGATAAAACTGTTCATTGTTCACTGTATCACTGTTCATTGTTCACTGATAAAACTATTCATTGTTCACTGTTCACTGTATCACTGTTCACTGATTTGCATGAAAAATAGACTCTTCCTCCTCGACGCCATGGCGCTGCTCTACCGCAGCCACTTTGCCTTCATCCGCGCCCCGCGCATGACCTCCGGCGGGCTGAATACCTCCGCCATCTTTGGCTTCACCAACACCATTCTGGAGCTGATCAACAAGGAGGACCCCAGCCACCTGGCGGTGGTCTGGGACACCGACGCGCCCACCTTCCGGCACGAGGAGTTCAAGGAGTACAAGGCCAACCGTGAAGCCCAGCCCGAAGACATGCGGGTGGCGCGGCCCTACGTGCACCGCATGATGGAGATCCTCAAGGTCTCCGAATTTGCCGTGGACGGCTTCGAAGCCGATGACCTGATCGGTACCATCAGCGCCCAAGTCGATCCGGAGCAGTACGAGGTCTTCATGGTCACGCCCGACAAGGACTACGCGCAGTTGGTCAAGGAAAATGTTTTTCTCTACCGCCCCAACTCGCGGGGGGGCGGCTTCACCTGCCTGGACGAGGAGGGCATCGTCCAAAAATTTGGGGTGCGGCCCGAGCAAATCATCGACTACCTGGGCCTCAAAGGCGACTCGGTGGACAACCTGCCCGGCGTGCCCAAGATCGGCGAGAAAACCGCCGTGCAACTCCTCTCCGACTATGGCTCCATCGAGGAGATGATCGACAAAGTAGAGGAAATCAGCAAAAAGAGCATCCAAAAAACCTTGCAGGAAAACGGCGAGCAGGGCCTGCTGACTAAGCGGCTGGCCACCATCAAAACCGACGTGCCTTTCGACTGGTCCGTCGACGACCTGAAGATGGGCCACTGCGACCTCGAAGCGCTGATGGAGCTGATGCACGAGCTGGAATTTCGCAGTACCGCCGAGCGCATCCTCAACAGCAAGCTCAACCCCATGCGCCCCGACCAGCAAAAAGACCTCTTTGGCGCAGCCGTAGGCGAGCGGCAGGAGGTGCAGGTGAGCGACATCCCCGGCGGGGTCAAGACCCTCGCGGACACCGAGACGCAGTACTACCTGGTGCAGAGCGAGGAGGAAATCGCCGAGTTGCTGCGCCGCTTGACCGCGTGCGACGAATTTTGCTTCGACACCGAAACCACCAGCCTCACCGCCATGGACGCCGAGTTGGTGGGGCTTTCTTTTAGCATAAAGCCCAAGGAAGCCTTTTTCCTCTACTTTCCCCCCGAAAAGAGCCGCGAGGAGGTGCAGAAAATGCTGCATCAGTTCGACCTTGTTTTCCACGACCCCCAAAAGGTCAAGATCGGCCAAAACCTGAAGTACGACCTGCTGGTGCTCAAGAGCTACGGCATCGAGGTGAAGGAACCCTTCTTCGACACCATGGTGGCCCACTACATCGTGGAGCCCGAGGGACAGCACGGCATGGACTATTTGGCCGAAAACCTGCTGGGCTACAAACCGGTGAAGATCGAAGAACTGATCGGCAAAAAGGGCAAAAATCAGCTCACCATGCGCGACGTGGAGGTGGACAAAATCGTGCCCTACGCCTGCGAAGACGCCGACGTTACCCTGCAACTCAAGGAAAAGCTGGCCCCCCCGGTCAAGGGCAATCGCATCTTCGAAGAGATAGAAGCGCCCCTGATGCCCGTGCTGGCCGAGCTGGAGTTCAACGGCGTGAAGGTGGACAAAGACATCCTGGCTGAGTATTCGCAGGAATTGGATGGTCGCCTGGAGACACTGGAGAAGGACATTTACAAGCTAGCGGACGAGGAATTCAACATCAACTCGCCCAAGCAACTGGGGGAAATCCTCTTCGACAAGCTGGAGCTCGGCAAGGGCCAAAAGCAGAAAAAAACCAAGACGGGCCAGTACCAGACCAACGAGCAGGTGCTCACCGAGCTGGCCATTCAGCACGAGCTGCCGGGGCAGGTGCTGGCCTACCGTGGCATCAAAAAGCTCAAATCGACCTACGTCGATGCCCTGCCCGAGCTGATCCTGCCGCAGACGGGCCGGGTGCACACCACTTTTCGGCAGACGGTGGCGGTGACCGGTCGCCTCAGCTCCGAAAAGCCCAACCTGCAAAACATTCCCATCCGCACCGACGATGGCCGCGAGGTGCGCAAGGGCTTCGTGCCCCGCGATAGCGACCACGTGCTGCTTTCGGCGGACTACTCGCAGGTGGAGCTGCGCATCATGGCGGCCATGAGCCGCGACGAAAATTTGATGGCGGCCTTCAAAAACCAGGAAGATGTACACCGCGCCACGGCGGCGCGGGTTTTCGGGGTCGAGCCGGAGGAGGTCAGCAGCGAGCAGCGCTCCCGGGCTAAGACGGTCAACTTTGGCATCATCTACGGCATCTCGGCCTTTGGCCTGAGCCAGCGCATGGGCATCCCCCGCAGCGAGGCGGCTGAGATCATCGAGCTGTATTTTTCACAGTACCCGGCGGTGAAGCAGTACATGGACGACTGCATCGCCCAGGCCCGGCAGCAGGGCTACGTGGAGACCGCCTTTGGCCGCCGCCGCACCCTACCCAACATCAACAGCCGCAACGCCACCCAGCGCGGCTTCGACGAGCGCAACGCCATCAACTCGCCCATTCAGGGCACGGCGGCCGATATCATCAAGGTGGCCATGATCCGCATCTTTCGCGCCATGCAGGAGGCGGGCCTGAAGTCCAAGATGATCTTGCAGGTGCACGACGAATTGCTCTTCGACGCCCGCCGCGACGAGGTGGATCCGCTCAAAGAGATCGTCGAGCGTGAGATGATGGCGGCCTCGCCGCTCGATGTGCCCCTGGAGGTGGAAATGGGTACCGGGGAGAATTGGCTGGAGGCGCATTGACAGTGGTCAGTAAAGTCAGTGGTCAGTGGTCAATGGTCAGTGGTCAGTGGTCAATGATCAATGGTCAATGATCAGTAAAGTCAGTGGCAGTGGTCAATGATCAATGGTCAGTAAAGGCAGTGGTCAGTGAAGGAGGGCGAGATCGGGTGCGAACCCTTGTAGTAGGGCGGTATTCACCGCTTGTCGGTTTTGTTTCCAAGCTGCCGGGCGTATTGGGGCAGCTTACTTGTTGGCCGTTGAAAAGGCAGTCCTTTCGACTTTTGAAAGCGTTTGGCCGTTAAGTAACGCTCAAAAAATAAATTCCGCTTTTGACTTGATCTCTTGCACGCATCCTGCGTCAGAAAAAGCTTCGTTTGGCCCGCCAAACTCAGTTTTTCTTCCTTGCCTGCGCACAAGATCTCGGCGCAAAATCAGGAGGTTATTTTTCTCGCGTTACTAAGGCTGGGTAGGTAGCTCAAAAGCAATCAGCTCCAGGCCGTCGCATGGACACCTGGAGCTGATGGTTTGATCGAGTCAACGGAAGAGATTATGCCTCAGTTGGCTCGGTCAGTTTTTCCACTAAAATGATGGTCTTGTTGTTGAGGACTTCGACTACCCCACCTTCGGTGTCGTAGAGGGCTTCTTTGCCATGCTCATCGACGAGGCGCAGGCGGCCTTTGCCCAGGGTAGAGATGATGGGGGCGTGATTGTAGAGTACTTGAAAGCCCCCCTGCGAGCCGGGTACTTGTACGCTTTGTACCAAGCCCTCGTAGACACTGGCTTCTGGCGTAACGATCTCCAGGGTGGAGTTGCTCATGTTTGAATATGTTTAAAGGGGGAATAATGGGATATGGGAGATAAGGTAAAAAAATGAGAAATCGAGGCTACCCGTGTGTCCCGTACATCCTTTATGCCCCTTCGCTTTCGCACTGGCATTAGGCTTCGGCTAGCATTTCCTCGCCAGCTTCGATCACCATGTCGATGCCTCCTTTGAGGTAAAAGGCCCCTTCGGGCAGGTGGTCGAATTCACCGTCGATGATGCTATTGAAGGCCTTGATGATGTCGTCGATCTGAACGAACTGCCCGGGGATGCCCGTAAACTGCTCGGCCACGAAGAACGGCTGGCTCAGGAAGCGCTGTACCTTACGAGCGCGGTTTACGGCCATTTTGTCTTCGTCGGAGAGCTCATCCATCCCGAGAATGGCGATGATGTCCTGAAGATCCTTGTATTTTTGGAGGATCTTGATCACGCGCTGGGCGCAGTTGTAGTGCTCGTCGCCTACGATGTCGGCCTGGAGGATCTTGGAGGTTGAGGTCAGCGGGTCCACGGCAGGGTAGATCCCCAGCGAAGAGAGTGAGCGCGAGAGCTCGGTGGTGGCATCGAGGTGGGCAAACGTGGTGGCCGGAGAAGGGTCGGTGTAGTCGTCCGCAGGTACGTAGATGTCCTGGATGGAGGTAATCGAGCCACGCTTGGTGGAAGTAATTCGCTCCTGCAATTCGCCCATTTCTGAAGCGAGAGTAGGCTGGTACCCCACCGCCGAAGGCATACGACCCATCAAGGCCGATACTTCGGAGCCCGCTTGGGTAAAGCGGAAGATGTTGTCGATGAAGAGGAGGACGTCGC
>CAYVAP010000394.1:0-5175 GCA_964449365.1 uncultured Bacteroidia bacterium | reverse complement strand
AGCCCCCCGCATATTGGCTCACTCAGTGGCCGCCCAAGCGGCTAAAATAACTTTGAACTCTGAATTCTGAACCGTATAACTACTGATTAGCTGCGCCAGGTTACGATCTGGCGCAGCTTTTTTGGGAAGGGAAATGGTCCTTCCCTTATCCCCCAAACAAATCGGGTGATTGCGGATCGCCGCCGCCGGGCAAGCGCCCAAAGTGCCGAAAGGCTCGCTCGGTAGCGACGCGCCCTCGCGCGGTGCGCTTGATGAAGCCTTCCATCACCAGGTAAGGCTCATACACCTCCTCGATGGTCTCGGCCTCTTCGCCTGCCGAGGCTGCGATGGAATTGAGGCCCACAGGGCCACCCTTGAATTTGTCGATGATGGTGAGCAAGATCTTGTTGTCCATGTCGTCGAGGCCCGCCTCGTCCACCTCCAGGGCTTCGAGGGTGAGCTTGGCGATGGCCAGGGTGATGTGGCCGTCGCCTTTGACCTGGGCAAAGTCTCGGGTGCGGCGCAGCAGCCGATTGGCGATACGCGGCGTACCGCGGCTGCGGCGGGCGACCTCCAGGGAAGCCTCCTCTTCGATCGGCACTTGCAGCACCTTGGCTGAGCGGCGAATGATGCGCGCCAGCGTTTCGGCGTCGTAGTACTCCAGGCGGGCATTGATGCCAAAGCGCGCCAGCATGGGCGAAGTCAGTAGGCCCGCCCGCGTGGTGGCCCCCACCAGCGTAAAGGGATGCAACGCGATCTCGATGCTGCGCGCATTGGGGCCACTCTCCACCATGATATCGATCTTGAAGTCCTCCATGGCGGAGTACAAGTACTCCTCGACTACCGGCGAGAGGCGGTGAATCTCATCGATGAAGAGGACGTCGCCC
Organism: uncultured Bacteroidia bacterium; assembly: GCA_964449365.1. Taxonomy (GTDB): domain Bacteria; phylum Bacteroidota; class Bacteroidia; order J057; family J057; genus CAYVAP01. The sequence goes on along the minus strand of CAYVAP010000394.1, from coordinate 4,309 downwards.
GCCTCCAGGTTGGTGAGCAATCCTGCCAGGTCGCCAGGCTTTTCCAGCACCGGGCCAGAAGTAGTCGTGATACTGGCCCCTAGCTCATGGGCGATGATGTAGGACAGCGTCGTCTTGCCCAGGCCCGGCGGACCATGCAGCAGCACATGATCGAGCGGCTCGCCGCGCTTGCGAGCCGCAGCGACGAAGATCTTTAGGTTGTCAGTCAGCTTACGCTGCCCGGTAAAGTCTTCGAGCGCCTGCGGTCGCAGTTGCTTTTCTTCTTCGGCAGGCGAAGCATTGGGATCGAGCATTTCGTTGCGCATGAGAGATCGGGATACAGAATAGGGAGAATATCGGATTGGAACAAGGAGTGGGCCAAATGTGAGGAGACCCCTTACTACCCCGCAGCCCGATGAGCGGTATCCAAGCCCCCGCTAAACGTTGGCAGGGTGGGGTAGTGCCTCATCTGACCCTGCGTTTGCGACGCATCCGTGGCCTGCACCGCCCGCTATGCTCCGGCCTCTCCCTGAGGCAGTTTACCTTGGGCCTGCATGAGCATCAGTTTGTAAATAGCGCCTACGGAGAGGGAGTCGGTGATGTGACGGGCTTCGACTTCGGCGTAGGCTTCTTCCAAGGAAACCCTGCGCACGCGCAGCTCTTCGGTGTCTTCGGGGGTAGCCTGACCCTGGGTCAACCCGGTGGCCAAATACACGATGCCCCATTCGTCAGAGACGGAGTTGGACAAATGCATCTCCAGCAGGGGTTGGTAATGCGCGGCGGTCAAGCCGGTTTCTTCCTTGAGTTCGCGCTTGGCGGCTTCGAGGGGGGACTCATGGGAGGCGCCGCCCCCTTCGGGAATTTCCCAACTGTATTGCTTGAGGGGATAGCGATATTGGCCTACCAGCCAGATGTACCCCGCTTCGTAGGGCACCACGCCTACCGCTTGGTGGTGAAAATGAACCACCCCATAGATGCCAGGCTTGCCGGCAGGAGTGAGCACCTGACATTCGGTGAGCGCTATCCAGGGATTTTCATAGATGAGGCGGCTCGACCGAGTTTGCCAGGGATTGTGGTCGGGATGAGGGAGCGTAGGCAAGGCGAGGCGGGGTTGGGACAGGTTAACACGGGGTAAAGCAGATCAAATCGAGCGGGTGATCGAGCGTACGACCTTAAATTGGTCGAAAAACTCCTTGGCGACCACACGAAGTACCGTGTAGGCGGGGATGGCCAGGACCATGCCGCCGATCCCAAAGAGCGAACCCGCCGCCAAGATCACTAAGAAAATCTCTAGCGGATGGGCTTTGACACTGCTGGAGTAAATCAGGGGCTGAAACACAAAGTTGTCGATCAACTGTACTACCAAGAAGACGACCAGCACTTTGGCGATCATAGGCAAGATCCCGGTGTAGAAATCCATCTCCAAGGCACCAAGGGTAGCCAGGGACACGCTCATCCCCCCCCCGATCAAGGGCCCTAAATAGGGAATCACGTTGAAGAGGCCAGCGAAAAAGCCGATCACGATGGCATTTTTTACTCCTAGCAGGCTGAAGCCAAAGGCACAGAGGCTACCCACTAGGATCAGCTCTAGCAGCAGCCCGATGAAGTAACGCGTGAGCAGCAGCTTGATGCTGTCGAGCACGTTTCTGGTCTTGTCGATGTAGGGGTCGGGGGTGAGGGTAGTAAAGACCGAGCGAAGCAGGTTGCGCTCTTTCAGGAAGAAAAAGGTGATGAACAAGATCGAAAACAGCCCGATGAACAGGTCGCCCGTAATGCCTGCGATGGCCCCGAAGATATTGCTCAAGTTGAGGCTGCTGGCGATTTCGATCACCCGCTCCTTAAACAGTTCTTCGAGGCTCTGGTCTGGTTTTAATTTCAAAATGCCATACTGATCGATCACTTGCCGCAACGCAGCCAGGGGCTCTTCTAGCCCCTCTGCAATCGCTGCGGTGTCGAGCTTTTCGAGCTGCTGGGTTTGCTCGATCAGGCGCGGGATGAAAAAGGAAAAAATGGCCGACAATACCCCGAAGATCAGTAGCATGGCGATCACTGCTTTGATCGAGTCGGGCAACTGCCACTGATGGACCTGTACCCGGTCGAGCAGCTTGATGATGGGCCGACCGATCAGGGCGATCACAGCCGAGATCAGCAGGTAGATAAATAGTTCCCCCACGTACCAGACCAGCAGGCCCAGCAGCACGAAAGCTAGCGAGATGACAATCCAGCGGTATTGAGTCATGATCGCGTTGAAATTACATTTTTTTCAGGAAATCGAGAGGGCTTTGCTATAAAGGAGTTGGAAATTTATGACCGTCCCGTTTGCGAGGGCTGGTTTTTGCGGCTCTTTTCACTCCCATAGCCCCCTCCAGGGGGCCTTCAGACCGGGGTGAGCGTCGCTCAACCAAGCGATCAATTCCCCCTTGGAGGGGGAACCTAGGGAGTGAGTGGCAACCTATCATGAAGCATTTTGTTTGATAATCAGAACCTTACAAATGGAGATGTACCATCCAAAAACGGAATGGTCAGGGAAATTGATATTCGACCAGCCAATGACCACAAGCGCTTTCGGCATCAGCGAGGCAGTCGATCTCTATAACTTAATGGCAACTTTCCCTTTTGGCCGACCCGTTCTTTGGGAGTAGTTTTGCACTTCCGCATGAGTTTACTGCACTGCTCTGAAATCTATTCTTATGAAACTCCTCTTCTCGACCTTTCTGTTGGTGAGTAGCTGGCTCCTTTGCCTCACCAACGTACTCTGGGCCCAACCCAACTCCAAAGGCAACCTGCGAGGCACCGTGATCAGTAAGTCGGGCGAGCCTCTGGTAGGGGCCAGCGTTTTCATTCCTGCGGTACGTCAAGGAGCCTACACCAACGATCAGGGCATTTACAGCATTAATAAGATAGAAGCCGGCACTTACGAGGTGGTGGTGTCGTATTTTGGTTATGATACCTTGCGGAAAGAGGCGCAGATCACTAGGGGCGGCTTCACCACCGTAGGCTTTACCCTCTCAGAGCGGCAGGTATACACCAACTCGGTCGACATTACCGGCGAGGCCGAACCCGGTAAGATCAATAAGCGAGAAGTGGACATCGGGGTCACTTCGGTTACGGCGCAGGAGATCAGTCTCATCCCTTCGCTCGGCTCGGCTGACCTGGCTCAGTATCTGCAAGTATTGCCCGGGGTGGTCTTCACGGGCGATCAGGGAGGGCAGCTCTACATCCGGGGGGGTACGCCCATTCAGAACATGGTGCTGATGGACAATATGGTGATTTACAGCCCCTTTCACTCCATTGGCCTGTTCAGTGTCTTCGATCCGGACTACATACGCAAGGTGGATGTCTACTCGGCGGCCTTTCCGGCCAAATACGGCGGGCGAATCTCCTCGGTGATCGATATCGATACCCGCAGCGGCAGCCTCACGGAGACCCACGCCAAGCTCAACCTCAACCCCTTTTCGGCTGACGCATTGGTAGAAGGGCCCATTTATTCTCCTAACAAAGGCGGCGCAGGCTTGAGCTATCTGGTCTCGGCTCGCAACAATTACATCGACCGCACCTCGCTCTCGCTCTACTCCTACGTCAACGACAGCGTGGGCTTGCCCTACAACTTTCTCGATCTCTACGGCAAACTCACCCTGGGCGACGGCGTCAATCGCTTGAATGTCTTTGGCTTTCGCCACACCGACAACGTCAATTTCGAATTTCCCGCCAACATCGGCTGGGAGTCCATCGGTGGCGGCGGCGACTTTCAGTTGCTCCCCTCTGGGGCCGGAGCCATCGTTTCGGGTGGCTTTGCCTACTGCACTTATCAAACCTCCTTAGCCCAGCACAGCGATTCTTTTCCTCGCCGCAGCAGCATCGTGGGCTTCAATGGCAACCTGCAAGTCGACTACATCTTCAACTCCATCGATGAGTTCACCTTTGGTACCTCCTTTCTGGGCTTCTCGACTGACTATATCTTCACCAATGCCGCCGGGCTACGCCCTAGTCAGCAGGCCAGCAATACCGAGGCGGCCATCTTTTTCAATTACAAAAAGGTCTTTCAAGAGGAGCGCCCGAGCGGGCGCAAATTCGAGCGAGCCGTGCTCGAACCGGGTCTTCACTTTCACTACTACAACAATCAGCCCGGGGTACGGGTAGAGCCTCGCCTGCGCGGCAAGCTCAACCTCAACCGGGTGAGCCTGAGCTTTGGTACCGGGATCTACTCCCAAAATCTTTTGTCGGCCATCTCCGACCGCGATGTGGTGCAGCTTTTTCAGGGCTTCCTTTCTGCCCCCGACAATTTGCAGGATCGCATCAAGACCAGCACCCTGCAAACCGCCTGGCATGG
>CAYVAP010000393.1:0-5187 GCA_964449365.1 uncultured Bacteroidia bacterium | reverse complement strand
TTAGCGGGTACATCTCAAAATGTCGCTTAACCACGAAGGACTCGAAGGAGATCACAATTTGCGACCTTTGCAGGCTTTGCGGTTATAACAAGGTTGGCAGCGGATGCGACAAAATGAGATGCGCCCTTCGAAATTCGTGATCAGCAATTCGTAATTGGAAGCGCTGCTGGTCAAAATTCTATGCGAATTTCGAATGGGTAATTACTTAATTCCGAAGGCGTTAGTAAAGAAAGTTCGACCTTCTTATTTTCAAGCAAACCTGCCCGCTTGGCGCGGCCACTGAGTGAGCCAATAGAGGGGCTGGCGAGACACTCCGTGCCGAAGCCCCCTATGGCCCCTATGCCCCGTTCATATAGGTGAGGTGAGCGGCACTGCGAATGCGCATGAATCACGCATTTCGGATCATTTGATTTCCACCGTCATTCCCGCCGAGTGGCTGCTGTATTCCGGCGCGTAGAAGCACTGCAGCGTCGCAATGCCGTTGGAGAAAGTCCCCGGCAGGTTGACGCGCAGGTCGTACTCCAGCACCCAGGTACCTTGCGGCAGGGTTTCGAAGAAGAAATTGTGCGAGGCATCGCGGATGCTGCGGTAGTACCCCAGGCCGCTCTTGTATTCGTAGCCCGAGAGCGTCTCGATCGGCTCAAAGCCCGCCGCCCGCATGTCCTTGAGGTGCACGTAGTTCATGGCGCGATCGACCCGCATCTCCACCCGCACGGTGAGCAGATCGCCGGGCTTCAGCTCGGTATCGGCGTCGATTTCGGTGAGCTGGGGGCCGTCGGCCACCATTACTTTTTGGTAGAGCTGCTTGCGCAGGCTCAGCGGCGTCTCGGCGCTGGTGATCTGGTCCAGGTCCTCGAAGTACTGCCAGTGCATCGCGCCCCAGGCGGGACCGTCGTTGGGATTGTCCACCGAAAATTTGCCCATCTCCGGCGCTACTTCGCCGCCCTGCCAGGTCACCTGATAGGCCCCAGTGCCCGCCTGAATGGGATTCTCGGCCTGCACCTTGGCCTGGATGGATCTGCCAGCCACCTTCACCTCTACCGGCTCGCGACCTTCGGCCCAGTCGGTGCTCATCAGCAGGGCGTTGCAAGCCTCCACCGTGGCGCGAGTGTTGCCCCAGTCTTGAGTGCGCTTCTGCTGAATCAGCCAGATATTCATCTGCTCTACCGCTTCATCGTAGCCGCCGATTTCGTGAAAGGCTTCGATCAGCAATGCCTGCCGCTCGATGGGGGCCTGGTACCAATACCAGCCACTCGGCGCTTGCCAGTACCAGCCCCGGTTATCGGTGCGGGTGGTATTTTCCAGCAGGGCTTCGGCCACGGTCTGGGTCAACTCACTATCCCCTTTGCGGTAAAAAGTCAGGGCCAGCATGCCTTGCATATATGCGCTCTGCTCAGGCCAGAATTGCTCGGCCTGGCCGTAGTAATAATCGTAGGCTTCCTTTTCGCCCTTGCTCAGCTTGGGGGCAGGGAAAAAAGAGCGCATGTAGAGGTACTGAATCTGGGTGGAGCTGAGGTGATTTTGGCTCAAATCCACCTTGAGGCGCTGCAACCGCTGGTAATCTTCCTGGATTTTACCGTCGAGGTAGCTCACCGCACGGTCGACCATGCGGCTCACCTCAGGGTCGCCGCTCAGACTGGTAACACCCAATTTCTCCAGATGCCCCAGCCCCACGGCCACCAGTTGGGTCACGTAGCGGCTGCTGGGCATGCCGGGAAACCAGGCGAAAGCCCCGTCGCCCTGCTGACGCTGCTTCAATTGGCGGTAGGCAGTCTGCGTCTCCTGCGCCATGCGGTTGAGGTCAAAGAGCAGGCCAATGCGCTTCTTGCGCTCGCGGTCGCTGGCGGCGTCGAGTACCCAGGGCGTCTCGGCCAGCAAGGCCGATTTGAGGTCCTGGTTGGTTTCGAGCTGCGAAAGCAGCGCCTCGCTTTCGGGCAGGTCGCGCCACTGCTGGAACACCTGCTGGATGCGCGGCGTCGAGTTGGCCACATGGGTGGCCAGGCTGTTGGCGTAGTAGCGACTGAAAATCTGCTCGGTGCATTCGTAGGGATACTCCATCAGGTAAGGCAGCGACTGCACCGCGTACCAGGCGGGATTTTCGGTGATGTCCAACGTAAGTTGATGCTGTTGCAGGGTCTCGGATTTGCCCGAAGCCAGCAGCTTGTCAAAGGTGAATGACCGCTTTTCGTTGCCCTTGAGGAAAAAGGGCAGGCTCTCGGTCACCAGCATGCGATTGCTGAGGATGGGCAAGATACGCTCCTCCCCATCCGCGAAGTCGCCCGCCTGCGCGGTGATGCGCACGGCTACGGCCTGCACGGTCTCGGGCACCTGGATAGACCAATTGACGGCGGCGCTGCCATCAGCGGCCACTTCAAAGGCCCGTCCGTTGTTGTCATTGCCAAAGGCCGCATCCACCGGCTGCATGCTCAGCGCATCAAACAGCTCCAGGTAAGCCTGTCCGCTCAGGACCCCGTCGCTAAGGTTGTTGAACTTGGCGCTGAGCTGAAGCTGATCCCCCTCCCGGAAAAAGCGCGGCAGGTTGGGCGTAACCATTAGCTCCTTTTGAGTAACGGTCTCACCCGTGAGCTGCCCTACCTGCATGTCTTGGGTGTGAGCCAGGCCCATGAAGCGCCAGCGGGTCAGGGCTTCCGGCATGGTAAAGCTCAGCACTACCTCGCCCTGGTCGTTGGTCTGAAGGTCAGGGAAAAAGAAGGCAGTCTCGTTGAGGTTCCGGCGGGGGGCGATGTCGGGGGCTTTATCAGCCATTCCGCTTGCTACGTCCGGAGGCGTATCCGGTTCTTGATCCAACCCGTCTGCTATCCCGTCGGCATCAGCACTCTTAGACATCTCGGAGTCTACCGCAAAAGCATCTTCATACGGTGATGTTTCTCCTCCGGCTTCCCCAAGAGCTTCTTCGCTCCTTGGCGCAGTTGCGGACATCAGAAAATCCACCTGATTGCCGCTGCGAACCACACCACCACCGTAGTATCGTCCGGCATAGCCCAACCATTTTAGCTTATCATAGCCTTGCGACGGATAGGGCTGCACGGTCGGATCTGCCCAATTGGCCACCAAGTTGCTGCCCGTGCTACCAAAGCCATCGGTGCTCTGCTGCAAGCGACCGTAGCGATTGCCGTAGAGAGCCAAATTCCAATCATGCGAGACGAAAGTCTCCAGCGAAGCATCGTAGAGGGTGGCCACCATCTCGGCCGCGATCTCATCGGCCTGGCTACCAGCAATGGTCAGCTTCCACTGCTCTTGCTGCCCCGGCAGCAGCGGGCTACGGAAGGTCTCCCAGCGCAAGCTGAGCTGTTTATTAGTCCAAGGCACACCGACGCGCTCGGTTTGGCTGAGGAATTGATTCTCCCGAAAAGCGGTGGCATAGACCGTGAGGACACCACGATGGGCTTCGCTCACCCGAAATTCCACCTGCTCGGTGCCGCGCGTGAGCTTGCGCCATTCCTGCCGCAGGCGCTGCTTGTCGTGCCAAATTTCGTAGCGCAGGTATAGCTCCGGCTCAGAAGTGGTGAAAAACATCTGCAAGGTTTGGCCCGGCTCGGCGCGGCGCTGGCTCAGGGATACGTCCAGCCAGGTGGGCAGAGCCGGCAGCTCGCTGTCGGGCGCAAAGAGGGTAAACTCGGTCTGCACCGTGAGCGAATCGCTTGCCGTGGTGAAGACGGCGCGGTAGCGGCCTGGCTCAGCTTTTTGCAAAAAGTCCAGCGCGATCTGCTGTTGCTCGCCGCTGTTGAGGGCTTCGGAGAAAACGGTCTTCCCCTCCGCCCAACTACGCGAGTCGCTTTCGTTGGCATAGAGGTCATGGGGAAACTGGTCGCGGTACGCTTTCTCGCTGATCAGGTACTGATCGGGCTGCTCCCACTTGCGGTTGCGGAAAGCCACCTCGGGCGCGTCCAGCCGCACGATGCGCAAGGTCCCCTCGGTGGGCACGAAGCTGCCGTTGAGGTTGCGGGTGCTGAGGGTCAGCGCCCCGGGCTGCTCTTGATTGACCTGATCGGCCACGCTCAGGCCCAGGTCCAGGCCCACGTAGCCCAGGCGCACACGGGTCTCGACGCTGTGGGTCTCGCCGCTGAGGTCGATCACGTCCGCCGTGATTTGGTAGGTAAACACGGGCTGCTGATCCTTGGGTACGGTCGCATCGGGCTGGGCCACGAAGTCGATTTCGAAGCTGCCCTCGGCGTTGCTGCGCAAGGTACCCTGCGCGATTTCCTGCGCGGGGCTGCTGGGGGCTGGGCGGAACCAGAAGTACCAATAAGGGAAACGCACCTTTCGCACCACGCGGTAGCGCACCTCCACGTTGTCGAGATTGGCCCCGGCAAAGCTGCGGGCGTAGCCGCTCACGGTTACGGTATCGCCCAGGGTGTATTCGCCGCTGAGGCTGTCAAATTTTGCCTCGAAAGTGGGGCGCTTGTATTCCTCCACCCGGATCGAGGTGGAGCCGAGCGACGTCTTGATGGTCATGCGCCCAGTCAGACTGCCGCTGGGCGCAACAAAACTCCCGTGGAAACTGCCGTATGCGTTGGTAGTGAAGGTGGCTTGGCTGACCTCCTGCTGATTGACATCCAGAAACTGTATCACCACCTCTTGCTCAGCGGCGGCTTCGTAGCGATTGGGGTTGAGCTTGCGGCTCATCACGCCCTTGAAGTAGATCGTTTGCCCTGGGCGGTAGATGGCCCGGTCGGTAAAGAAATGCACCCGACGATTATCGTCCTCGGAGTCAAAATACTCACGGTAAGGATCTGCCATTAAATAGAGGCGCTCGGTTTCGAGTTCGTCGTCGCCCCGGGTAAATATCACCTTGGCCCAGCGGTCGCGGTCGCCCCCCTCGAAACTGATGCGGCCTTCCGCGTCGGTACGCAGGGTTTCATCTGCGTTACCACCAAAGTTGTAATCTCGCGAGCGATACACCTTGGCCTGCACCTCGGCCAGGGGAGCGCCGGTTTTGCGATCACGCAGATATACCACGTGCCTGTCATTGGGCAGTCGCTGGTAAAGGTAGCTCATGGCTGAGACTTGCAGCGTGGCGTAGGCGACGCCATTTCCCTTGGGCTGAAAATCCTTAGCATCACTACTCAAAAGGAAATACCGCCCGCTGGTCAAGGCGGGGACCGCGATTTCCACGCAATGGCGGTAATAGTCATCAGTTGCGGGCAAGTCGATATCCCAGCTTTC